>CALGEF010000500.1 GCA_937881755.1 uncultured Acidobacteriota bacterium | reverse complement strand
CGCTGATCAAGCAAGTAGCGGCGGATCTGTCCCAGGAGCTTCCTGAGCTTCGGACGTTCGTGACCCTTTCCCCATTGCCGGGTTTCGCGAGATGGCTGACCGTGACCGGAATTGATGCCCAGGTAGCGGATGGCCCTCTGCTTTGCGCTTATGCCGCCCACTACCTTGTTCATTCGAAAGACCGTGGCGGAATGCCGATCGACCCCGTGGCGCGGTTCCACCTCGGCAACGGGGCTATCGTGCATCAGGTCCATGCCGGTGCCGACACGTCAGCAAAGGGCAAAGCGCAGTCGGAAGGCCTGATGGTCAATTACCTCTATGACCTTGGCCGTGTGGCGCAGCACCACGAGCTTTTCGCCACGAAAGGCGAGATCGCCCAGTCGCCGCAAATTCGGGCGTTATGTGCCGTGGCGGAAAAGGCACTTCTGCCGGGGAAGAAAACATGACCAACCCGCTCTACGATCAGCTTTTCGGAAGGCATGTCGGCAAGGGCAATCCATTCCTGCGCTTGGCCGATGGCTCGGTCGTGACCTACGCGGCCTTTCTTGCCCGTGCCGCACAGATGGCGCATGTACTGATGCAAGGCGGCCTGCAGCCCGGCGACCGGCTTGCCGTCCAGGTGCAGAAATCACCCGAGGCGCTGGCCCTCTATGCTGCCTGCGTGCAGGCGGGCGTTGTGTTCCTGCCCCTGAACACCGCCTACACGACCGACGAACTCAGCTATTTCATCGATGACAGCGGCGCGCGGATGATCGTCTGCGATGCAAAAGTCGCAGGCGCCTTGACGCCCATCGCCACGCGGGCAGGATCAAGACTCGAGACGCTGAACGCGGACGGGTCTGGCACCTTGAAGGACAGCGCGCGAGCGATGCCCGAGAGCTTCCAGTCCATAGCGCGCGCGACCGATGACCTGGCGGCGTTGCTTTATACCTCTGGAACGACCGGGCGCTCAAAAGGGGCAATGCTGAGCCAGGGGAACCTTTTGACGAATGCCGCGACACTCGCAAAGGAGTGGCGGTTCACAGCTGAAGATGTCCTGCTGCACGCCCTTCCGATCTTTCACACCCACGGTCTGTTCGTGGCGACCAATGTCACGCTTGTGGCAGGGGCCTCGATGATCCTCCTGCCCCAGTTCAATGTCGACCAGCTTGTCGAGCTGATGCCGCAGTCAACCGTCCTGATGGGGGTACCTACCTTCTACACGCGGCTGCTTGATCACCCACGTTTCGACCGCAAACTTGCGTCCGGAATGCGCTTGTTCGTGTCCGGCTCAGCCCCGCTGCTGGCCGATACACATGTCCAGTTTGAAGATCGCACCGGCCACCGCATCCTTGAACGCTATGGCATGACCGAGACCAACATGAACACCGCGAACCCTTACGCGGGGAACCGCCGTGCAGGAACCGTCGGCCTACCTTTGCCGGGGGTGGAGGTGAAGGTCACTGACCCCGACACGAGCGCTACCCTGCCCCGGGGCGCGATTGGCCAGATCGAGGTGCGCGGGCCTAACGTCTTCAAGGGTTACTGGCAGATGCCCGAAAAGACGGCCGCGGAACTGCGGGCCGATGGGTTCTTCATTACCGGCGATCTAGGGAAGATCGACGAAGACGGTTATCTGCACATCCTTGGCCGCAACAAGGACCTGATCATTTCCGGCGGCTACAACATCTACCCCAAGGAAATCGAACTGGTGCTGGATGCACAGCCCGGTGTGCTGGAAAGCGCGGTCATCGGCGTGCCTCACCGTGACCTGGGTGAGACCGCTATTGGGGTAATCGTGGCCGAACCCGGCGTTCAGCTCGACCTGGACCAGATCATGGCTGCGGTCGAGGTGACGCTCGCGCGGTTCAAGCATCCCAGACGGCTGGTCGTGGTGCCAGAACTGCCGCGCAACACGATGGCCAAGGTGCAGAAAAACATCCTTCGGGAACAATTCAAGGACGTTCCAGGCGATCTGACACGCCAGTCGGCCTAACGAAATCCGGAGGGTTCATCGCAACCAGAAGCCGGAGAGACGAGGGTGACCTTCGAGGAGTGGGGCACCGCAACAGGAAAACCTAGGGAGGAGAGACTGATGACCAACCATCTGATCGGCCAAGGCGGAATGACCCGTCGAGGTCTATTGAAAAGCAGCATGGCGATGACGGCGGCAGGGTTGATGCTGCCAGCGGGCATGGCAATGGCGCAGGCAGAACCGAAAAAGGGTGGGACCCTACGGATCGGCTTCAACTCGGGCAGCACAGTCGACAATTACGACCCCGGCGTCTGGGATACGAATTTCGTTCAGGTCTTTGCCC
>CALGEF010000499.1 GCA_937881755.1 uncultured Acidobacteriota bacterium | reverse complement strand
ATTTGCCGATCGCATCGAGTATCTGGCGCTCGTCGGCTTCGGTTAACTCTGTCTCATGCGCCATGAATGGCCTCCTGACCTGGGGTTTGATCCGGCGCGCCGGCGGGACGCGGCCGTGTGGCTCAATAGTTTCCGACCTTGTCCTCGACGGCCTGGCCGCGGGCCGGGATCAGCATGTTGCGCCGGAAGGTGCAGACCATCACGCCGTCCTGGTTGAACCCGCGCGTGACGATAGTGACGATCCCCTGCCCGGGCCGGCTCCTGCTCTCGCGCTTCTCGAGGACTTCGCTTTCCCCGTACAGCGTGTCGCCTGCAAAGACCGGAGCGGTGAAGCGCACCTCGTCCATGCCGAGATTGGCGACCGCCTTCTGGCTGGTATCGGTCACGCTCATGCCGATCAGCAGGGCAAGCGTGTAAGGGCTGACCACGAGGTTGCGCCCGAACTCGCTGGCCCTGGCAAACTCGGCGTCAAAATGTATCGGATGGGTGTTCATCGTCATCAGCGTGAACAGGTGGTTGTCATACTCGGTGACCGTCTTGCCGGGACGGTGTTCGTAGATGTCGCCGGGCTTGAAGTCTTCGTAATAGCGCCCGAAGGTTTCCCGGTAGCGGTTTGGTCCCACTTGTTTCCAGTTCTGTACCATCTGTCTTTCAGCCTCCGGCGCGGTCGATGAGTCTTTGGGCGGCAAGGATGACGGGTCGGTCAACCAGCCTGCCCTTGAAGAGGACGGCGCCGGCGCCGGAGGCGGCGGCCGCCGCAAGCAGGTCGCGCGCTGCAGCGACCTGCGCCGCCGAAGGAGAGAAGACCGAATTGACCGCAGCCACCTGGGACGGATGGATACAGGCCCGGCCCGACATACCGAGCGCGCGGCTTCGCCGCGTGGCCGTCTCGAGGCCGGCGGTATCGGCGACATCCAGGAACGGCACGTCATAGGCCGGCACGCCGCCGGCCGCGCCGGCGGCCGCAAGGGTTGCGCGCGCCATCAGCATGGCGTCCCAGTCAGAGAGGTCTGCGCCGAGGTCTGCACTATAGTCCGCGCCCCCGAACAGCAGCCCGGCGCGCGCCTCGCGCCCGATAGCCCAGGCATTCGACAGGCTGCGCCCGCTCTCGATGACGGCCATGACCTGGCGGCTGGCGAGCGCCTCGGCGGCAATCTCGATGTCTTCCGGCGTCTCGGCCTTGGGCACCATGATGAACGCAGGCTTGCGGGCGAGGCCGGCGAGCGCGGCGATGTCGGTGCATCCGTCCGGCGTGCGCGGCGAATTTATCCGCAGGCCGGCCGCGGTATCGCCCGTATACGAACCAAGCCAGTCGAGCGCTGCCGAGCGGGCGGCCGCCTTTTCGCCGGGCAGGACCGCATCCTCGAGATCGATGATGATCGCATCGGCGCCGCTGGCCGCCGCCTTGTCGAAGCGGTCGGGGCGCGCGCCCGGGACAAACAGGAGGGACCGGAAGGCTGTGCTCATTTGTCCGGACATTTTAGAGGCATGGAGGCGCCCGGTCAACTGCGCCGGCGGCGATTTGTTGAAATGCCCCCCGGCCTCAGGGCAGGTCGCGCGGATCGAAAATCATCTGGTTGAGTTCGATCGTATATCCATCCGGATCGACCAGCATCGAGACCATCACGACAATGTCGCCTGCCGGCGAAGGATAGCGCCGTTCCGCCGGCGGCCCGAGCACGGTAACCCCCGGGACGAGGGCGGCGGCGGCGAACCGGGCCTCGAGGTTCCCGGTATTGAAAAGCAGGACGATCCGGCCGGGCGTGAAGTCGGCCGGCTCGGGGGGCGCAAGGTCCTCGGGGGTCTGGTCGAGGAACTGCCAGAGGCCGATCATCCCAAGCTCGGCGCTGTTGGTCTGGGTCAGCACGAGGCGGGAGCGGTTCTGGCCATCTGCACCGCGGCGGGTCGACAGGCCGGGCGAGGTGAGTACCTGGTCATATACGACATCGAAGCCCAGCGCGTCGCGGTAGAGCTTCAGGGAGGCGCCGGCATCGCGGACGACCAGGGTTGTCCGGCGCAGGTTGATATCGGCCACGGGATAGGGATCCAGCGATCCGAGCAGGGCGGCCTTTTGCTCACCCGCCGGCGCCGCCGGCAGGTCGCCCGCACCCTGGTGGACACAGGCCGTCAGGCCATAAAGGCAGAGCAGGGTTGCCAGGACGGATTTCATCCGGTGTCCTCCTTCAGGGTAAAAACATAGCCGCCGGTCGCAGGCCCCCAGACGAGGCGGCCCGCCGCATCGAACCCGCGGTCCCAGTTGACATAGGCGCCGCGGGTGCGGATCGAGCGGGTGTCGACCTTGACCGCGCCCTTATAGGTGTTCGGGCACCCGGCCGCACCCTGCCAGAAGCCTTCAGCGACCCTTTGCATCCGGCTCATGCAGGCTGTCTCGCCGATCCAGCCCGGATCAAACGCGGCCCCGGGCGAGGCCCAGATCCCTCTCGCGCCCGACGCGGCTTCGGGGCCGGCGAGCCTGTAGGTCGTCGCAAGCACTTCGGCCGGCCCGAGACTGCGCAGATGGATCACGACCTGGAAATAGGGCCGGTCCTTGGCGCCCGGGCGCGGCGCCTCGTCGGCGCCGGCGCCAAGCACGGCGTTCTCCTGGTAGAGCCACACCCCGTCCGGGCGTTCGGTCAGGATACGGACTGTTTCGCTCTCGACCCAGTCATAGCCGGGCGCTGATGACTGGTCCCGGCTCGTCCAGCTGCCTGCCGACAGTGACGCCAGTTCCAGCGCCGCGTCCTCAGCCGCCGCGCCGCCAGGGGCGGCCAGCAGGCCGGCCGCGATCATCACCGCGGCCTTCACCGCGCTGTCCCGGCGCTGACATTGCGGGCGAAATGGGCGGCAATGTCTTCGCGCCGCGCGACCCAGACGTCCGTGTGGCCTGCGACATGTTCGAGGAAGGCCTGCAGCGCCGCGATCCGCCCGGGGCGCCCGATTATGCGCAGGTGCAGCCCGAGGCTCATCATCCGCGCGCCCTCCCGGGCGCTCTCGGCGTGCAGCCAGTCAAAACTGTGACGGGCATAATCGAGCCACATCTGCGGGGTGAACGATGCGCTCAGCCAGAACTTCATGTCATTCGAATCGATGGCATAGGGCAGGATCACCATCGCCTTGGCGGCGCCGTCCGCCATTGCGACGTTCGCCCAATAGGGAAAGTCGTCGGAATAATCGTCCATATGATAGGTATACCCCTGCTCCGCGAGCAGCCTGCGGGTCACGTCCGTATGCAGGTAGCGCGACAGCCAGCCGGCCGGCCGGCGCCCGCAGGTCGCCTCGATGCTCCGGGTTCCCTTCTCGATGAAGGCGCGCTCTTCGGCTTCGTCCATGAACGCGGTGAAGGCCCATTTGTGGCCATGGTTACAGGGCTCGTCGCCGCGCGCGATGATCGCGCGCGCCAGCCAGGGCGCCTTCTCCAGTGCCTGTCCGCAGACTGTCCAGGTTGCCGGAATTCCGGCTGCGTCCAGCAGGCGTATGACCCGGGGCGCGCCGCGATTGATCCCGTACTGGTAATTCGACTCGTTGCCGTGCACCCGGACCGGCTTTCCGGGGACCGCGCCAAGCTCGTCGACCGGTTCGGGCCGCCCGTCGCCTTCATCGATCCTGCGTTCGGCGCCCTCCTCGACATTCACCACGACCGAAAGCGCGAGGCGCGCGCCGCCCGGCCAGGTGAAGCCTTCCGGCGCCGGGTCTGGCGGAAGGCGGGTCAATGCGGCTCCTCCCCGCCGGAGACATTCATGCTTTCGGCCGTGATATAACCGGCGTCATCGGTGCACAGCCACGCCACCGCACTGGCTGTGTCTTCCGGCAGGCCGGGCCGGCCCATGGGAATGCGCGCCGCCATCGCGGCGAGATAGGCCTCGACGGACGCAGCCCCCACCACCTTAGCAAAATAGGCGTTCTGCCAGGCGCCGAGCCCGGTCGTCACATGGTTGGGGCAGACATTGTTCACGGTGATCCGGTGCGGGCCGAGTTCGACCGCCGCCGAGCGCGCCAGCCCGACAAGGCCATGCTTTGACGAGGTATAGGCCTGGGCATGCGGGAAGCCCGACTTGGCGGCCTGGCTCGCAATATTGATGATCCGCCCGCCCCTGCCCTGTGCGACCATCCGTTCCGCGGCGGCCTTGAGACCGAAGAAGGCGCCCGTGAGGTTGACGTCGATGACCGCCCGCCAGTCCTCTTCGGAGACCTCCAGCAGGGGCTTCATGATATAGCCGATACCGGCATTGTTGACCCAGATGTCGAGCGAGCCGTGGACGTCTGCGGCATGCCCGGCGAGCGCCCGGACCTCGGCGAGGCTGCGCACATCGCAGGCGAATACAGAAACGCCGGTGCCCAGCGCGCGCAGGTCGCCGGCGATCGCCTCCATCTCGAGGGAGGACCCGGTATGGTCGGCGCTGGTGGCTGCGTCGCGGGGCGTACCGATATCCGAGACGACAATATTGGCGCCGTCGCGGGCAAGGCGGCGGGCGATCGCCTCGCCGAGCCCCAGGCGGCGCCCCGATCCGGTGATCACGGCCGTCTTGCCTGCCAGCGGTCTCATCACGTCTGCCTGCTCCTTCAGCCGAGCTTGTCTGTCAGGATGAACACGAGGTCGGCCGCCATCGCCTGGAATTCCCCGGCGACGCGCTGCATCCCTGCATCGGCGACCTCGCTGCCAAACAGGTCCATGTCGTTGACATCGATGATCTCGATATACTGGTAAGGCGGCCTGTCGCCTGACCCGAGCAGGGCCACCGACCTGAAGACGGCAAACCCGTCGACGGATTTCAGGCCGTTGACGACCGGAAGATCCGTCGTGCGGGCCCAGTTTTCATAATCGGCAACGGATATTCCGGGTTTGAGATTGAAAAGTGCGACAATCTTGGTGCTCATGTCCGTAACCTTCCCTATGGCGCTCTCGTGCAAATGATATATCTTTTGGGTGAAGGTCAATTGGGAACTTGCCTGACCGACGAAGGAATTGAAGCCATGGCCGAAACCAACCGCCCCCGCAAACCGCCTGCAGGCAAGCCGGCGCCGAAGCCCGGCAAGGGGCCCGCGCGCGCCTATGACGGGCCGCCCGACTACCGGGTTGTCGGCCGCCACGGCGTGTATCCGGAGACCAGCCATGACGAGATCGCGCGGTTCAATTTTCTTGCGCAGATGAACCGCCATCTGTCGGCCAACCTCATGCCGGGCGTTGCCGAAGCCTTCGAGGCAAGGGTAAGGCCGGCCTATGAACGCGAAAACGGGCGTCCTTTTGCCGATCGCCACGATGTGCGCAGGGCCCTCACCCGCGATCCGGTCTGGCAGTGGTGGTCATTGCTCCGGCGCGCCACCATGGAGACCCGCCAGCAGGCAGGCCGCTGGGTCACGCTTCGCCAGGCAGAGGCCCTGAACGAGAAAGTCAGGGCACTGACCGAAGACGATGCGCGCCTCGTGCTAGATCCGGCCTTTCGCCAGCCGCGGTCCACCGAGGCGATAGACCATCATTGCATGCCGGGCAGCTACCATACCGAAATCACCCCCGGCGACGTCACCGGCCCGGCCAATTATGACGCCGGCATATTTGCTACCACCGGCGGCATGCTCGGGCGCTTCAATGATGGCGGCGGCGTTGCGGTTGCCGAATGGGTCCGCAGGAACCTGCCGGATTTCAAGCCGAAGCGTATCCTCGATATCGGCTGCGGGCTTGGCCATAATGTCGTGCCGATCGCGGCCGCGTTTCCGGACGCCGAGATCATCGCGGTCGATGCCGGGGCGCCAATGCTGCGCTATGGCCTCGCCCGCGCCAAGTCGATGGGGATCAACAACATAACCTTCGTGCAGGCGGACGTGGCTGACCTCAGCCGGTTCGGGAACGAAAGCTTCGACTGGATCCAGTCGACGATGTTCCTGCACGAGACCAGCTACAGGACGATGCCGCTGATCTTTGCCGAAACCAACCGGCTGCTCAGGCCCGGCGGCATTGTCCTGCATGTGGAGCAGCCTCAGTATACCCCGGAAATGCCCCTGTTCGAGCAGGCGATGCGTGACTGGGACGCGTTCTACAATAACGAGCCGTTCTGGACGAAGCTGCACGAGGTCGATCTTGATGACTGGATGGCGCGGTCCGGCTTTGCGAGGCAGACGATCCTGCATGGCGGCGTTGCAGCCATCGTTGATCCGGAGGTCTTTCCGGAGGCGGCCAGGGACACCAGGCAGGAAGACTATGGCCGCAAGGCCGCCTGGCATGTCATCGGCGCATGGAAGGCGGCGTAAGCGATGACAGGCAAACCTGATCCCCTGCTCCTCGCCGGCGCCAAGGCCAAGGGCAAGCGCCCCTGGTTCCTCGACGAACCCGACATCGAGCGGGTCATGAACATCACGCTCGCCCTGATGCAGGAAGTGTCGGTCCTGCGCGAGCGTCTCGACACGGTCGAGCGCCTGCTCGAGCGCGGCGGCAAGGTGACGAAATCGGCCATCGAGGGCTTCAGTCCGTCGAGGGAAGAAGCCGCCGAGCGCGGCGCCTGGACCCAGGAATACATCGCCCGTGTGCTGCGGATCCTGCAGCAGGACCGCGAGGCGATTGCCTCGGCCGGCGAAGCGTCCAGCGAACAGGTCGCCGAAGAATTTGCCCGTCCGGCCTGAAGCCTACGCAAAAGTCCGTATGGAAGGACGCCCTCCCTCACGCCTTAAATGATATATCTTTTAAAGCGTGCAGGAGGGGTCTCTGTCCGACTTCATTCAGGTCCATGAACTGGCGATCCTGCGCTGGCTGCACATTATCGCGATGGTCTACTGGCTCGGCGGCGAATGGGGCGTTTTCCAGACCTCCTACAAGGTCGTCAACCCGGCGCTGTCCCTGGACGAGCGCGGCCGGCACATGGACACGGCGTTCCGCATCGACATCATGGCCCGTACAGGGATCATCTCCCTTCTGCCGCTCGGCCTGCACATGGGCTATATCTGGGGCGTGCAGCCACTGGGCGGGACCTGGCTTGTCGTCATGTGGCTGGCCTGGGCGGCCTGGCTCGCCCTGACCTGGGCGGCCTTTGCGCAGCGGGCAACCCCGCGGGGAAAGAGCCTGTCGCGGATCGAGGACTGGACACGCTACCTCCTGATCCCGGCGCTGATCATCGTGTCGGTAACCTCGCTGGCCGGCTACGGCCCGCTGGACGCCGGCACCGGCCAGAAATGGTATGCGGCCAAGCTGCTGACCTTCGGACTGATGCTGGTCATCGGCGTGATCCTGCGCCTGATCATGCACGAATGGCGCGACCTTTTCCCGCGGCTCGCTGCCGGCCCGGACCCGGCGGCCGAGGCAAGGCTCGCACGCTCGATCCGCCTCGGCCGGTCGGTAGCCTATATCTACCGGGCGGGCATCCTGCTGACAGGCTTCCTTGGCGCCGTCAAACCCTTCTGACACGTGCCAGGAAACCGGCCAGGAAACCGGCCAGGAAGCGGGTCAGAAAGTGGGTCCATCGGGCTTGCCCGATATGACGAACACGGACGGATCGATTTCGCCGCCGATCCGGACAAAGGTCCAGACGGCCTCATTGGCCTTGACGCCGTCATAGTGCAGGCGCACCCGGCCCGGCTGGATCCAGCGCGAGCCGGGCACCCTGAAGAAGTGCGAGTAGCGGCGCTCGTGCCAGCCGCGCGGGGAATCGAACCCCGCATAGACGGTCGCAAAGTCGGACTGGCGCAAGCCGAACCGCGTCCTGCCGCCGGACGGATCGGTAATCTCGACCATATAGGCCGGCGCGCCGTCGACCAGGTCATCGGGCAGCCGGCCCTGCGTCCAGCCCTCATCAAGCGCATTGCGGATGGCGCCAAACCCGAAATTAGAGGCCCAGGCCTGGGCGGCGACTTCTTCGGGCACGGCCCCGTCCTGGTTGTAGGTCGTCTCGCCGTCAAAGCTGATCAGCATCGCGAGCGCGTCCCCGCTCCAGGCTTCGATCCTCACCCGGCCTTCGGCCGCATGTGCGTTCGACTTGCGGTCGGTGAATTCGCGCCACATCGCATACCTGTCCCAGAGGACTTCTGCTCCGTCCGGCCGGCGGATGATGTTATAGCCTTCCAGGTAGAGCGTCCTGACGCGGCGCCAGTCCTCACCGCCGGCCGCCTCATGCGCCCGGGCGATGATCTGGCGGGCGGTCAGGGATGGGTTTGCCTGGACGGCCGCCGGCATCCGGGCCCGCCCGGCAACCGGGGGCGCCGGGCCGTCCAGCCCGGCCTGCGGCAGTGACGTGCAGGCCGCGGCGCCCAGCAGGCCGGCGAGGAGGAGGTATTTCATCCGGGCTCCCCGACCATCATCACGTGCGCCTCGGCCAGCGGCCTGCGGGCCGCCTTCAGGCTTGCATATTCCGGGCTGTCCCAGAACCGGCGGATGGCGGCCTTGTCCGGCCATCTGGAGATCACTGCGCTGGCGCCGCCGAACAGGCCGCCCTCCAGGCTTTCGACACCAGGCGCCCGCAGCACGTACTCCCCGCCGAACTTCGCAATCAGCGCCGCTGTGGGCACCGCATAGTCAGCGAGGAACCTCGCGCGATCCTTTACTACGGCAAAAACGATCATGTACGCCGCCATCGGTTTCCTTTCAGCTTGGCCCCGCGTTTTAAATGATATACCTTTTAACCTGCGGCCTCCATAGGCCCTTGCAAGAGAGGCCCCCGACATGAAACTTCTGCGCGCGGCGACACTGACAGTCGCCGATCTCGACCGCTCGATCCGCAACTACGAAACCTGTTTCGATTACACGGTGATCGAGCGCGCCAGCCTGCCCGCTGACCTCGCGGCGAGCTGGGACGCACCGGGCGCAGCCGGAAAGCCCTATGCGATCCTTCGGCCCGCATCCGGCGCCGAGATCTATCTCCGGCTCGTCGAGCAGGCGCCTGTCCCCGGATATGCGGCCCTTCGCTCCTACGGATGGAACGCCATCGAGATCTGCGTCGAGGACGTCCTGGCTGCCTGCGCCCGGGTGGAGGGCTCGCCCTTCGAGATCATCGGGCCGCCGCGCGAGATCGACGGGTTGCCCGCGATCTATCCGATGCAGGTCAGGGGACCTGATGAAGAGATCGTCTATCTCACCCAGATCCGCGACGACCTGCCGGCGTTCGACCTGCCGCGGGCAACCGCGCCGATCGACCGGCTGTTCATCCTTGTCCTCGGCTGCAGCGACATGAAAGCCTCCCTCGCCTGGATGGAAGCGCATTGCGGCCTGCAGACCGGGCGAGGCGAAATGCAGATCGTCTATACCATGCTGGCAAAGGCCTATGGCACGCCGATGGACGAGCTGCACACGATCTCGACAATGATCCACGGCCGGGACGTCTTCCTCGAACTGGACCAGTATCCGCCGGCTGCGATCGTGCGGCCGCAACATGCCGGACAGCTGGTTCCCGGCTGCGCGATCGGCACGCTCTGGCATCCCGATTTCGATTCGCTGAAGGGCCCCTGGATCTCGCCGCCCGTGCGCCGCTCCGGCCCCATCTACAAGGACAGGCGGACGGCCACGATGAAGGATCCCGACGGAGCGCTGATCGAGATCGTCGAAGCATGAGACAGATCTCGCTGAAGGCCGCTCTGGACCGTGCGGCGTGCGCGGATGACTTTGCCGTGCTGGAAATCGCGCGCCCCGCCTGCCCGGACGGCGGCATCCTCGTGCGCAATGTCCACCTGTCGCTCGATCCCTATATCGGCCCGCGCCTGCGCGGGCGCCATATGGGAGAGGCGCCGCCGGCGCCCATGCTCGATCCGGTACCGGGAGCGGTTGTCGGCCAGGTCGCGGAAAGCCGAAGCCCCGGCATTGTTGAGGGAGACTGGATCCATTCGATGGAAGGCGGCTGGCAGGAATATTCTGCAATTGCCGCAGGCGCGTTCCGCAAGCTTGATCCGGCCGCCGCGCCGCTCGCGGCGCATGCCGGAGTACTCGGCATGCCCGGCCTGACGGCCTGGGCCGGCATCACGCAGCTGGCAAAGGTCACCGACGGCGACACGGTTCTGGTCGACGCCGCCGCCGGCCCGGTTGGCGGGACCGCCGGCCAGATCGCCCGGCTGAAGGGCGCGGCGCGTGTCGTGGGGATCGCCGGAGGGCCGCAGAAGTGCCGGCTGGTCTGCGAGACCTACGGGTTCGATGCCTGCATCGACTACAGGTCGGACGGCTGGAAGGACCGGCTGAAGGAAGCCCTGCCGGACGGGGCAAGCGTGTTTTTCGAGAACGTCTCGGCCGAAATGGCGATGACGGCCCTGTCGGTGTCGAGGCCCTATGTGCGCGGCGTCCTCTGCGGCCTGACCGGCGCATCCCCGTCGGCCGGCCCCGCCCCGCACGCGCTCAATGCCGGGCTCCTGATCGGCAAGCGGGCCCAGCTCTCCGGCCTCGTCGTCTATGATTTCTACCCGCACTGGGACGTCTTCGCCGAGGAAGCCTCCGGATGGATCCGCTCGGGCAAGCTGAGGTTCTGCGAAGACCGGGCAGCCGGGCTCGAAAGCGCGCCGGCCCTGTTTGAAAAGCTGATGCGCGGGGAAAATGTCGGCAAGGCTGTGATCACCGTTTCGAAGGAGGCGCCGTGATGGCGAAGGTCGTCAGACGCTATACCGACGGCAGTTTCGGCCAGATCCACCTGCGCATCGCATCCCCCGCCGGGCCCAGCCGCCACCCGGCGCTCTATTGCCTGCACCAGAGCCCGAAATGCGGCCTCGAATTTGAAACCCTGATGCGCGAGATGAGCGCGGACCGTGTCGTGGTTGCGCCCGATTATCCCGGGCACGGACAATCTGATGCCCCCCCCTCAGAGCACGAAGCCACCATACCGGCCTATGCCGAAGCCTGCTGGCAGGTTGCCGACGCGCTGGGCCATGACCGGATCGACCTGTTCGGGAACCATACAGGTTCAAAGGTTGCCGCCGAAATGGCGCTCCGGCATCCCGGACGGGTTGGCGCGGTCGCAATGGTATCGGCGGCCATCCTGACCCCGGAAGAGCGCGCCTGGTTCACGGACTATTTCACACCGATCCCGCTCGACGAAGCCGGGACGCGCCTGATGACGATGTGGGCGCGTATCCTCAAACGGCGCGCCCCCGGCGTGCCGCTCGAGCTGCTCGCCGCTTCCCTGACCATGAACCTGCTCGGCGGCGAGGCCTATGAATGGGGACACGCCGCAGCCTTTGCCTATGACCAGCCCTATCTGCGGGCCCTGCAAAGCCTGCCGCACCGGATCACCATCCTCAATCCCGCCGACGACCTGCAGACCCAGACCCGCCGCGCCGGGGGCATGCTCCTGAACGGCGAGATCATCGAATGCCCGCAATGGGGCTATAACTTCATGGACATGGCGCTGGCGCAGGTGGCAGCC
>CALGEF010000498.1 GCA_937881755.1 uncultured Acidobacteriota bacterium | reverse complement strand
TGGTGCTGGTGGCCGCCGGCCTGCTTTACCTGCTCTGGGCCACCGGGGTCACCTTCCCGTTCGCCAGTGAGCAGGCGCTGGCCCGCGCGCTGATCGGCCGGCGGGGCATCACGCGCCTGCCCTCGCGCGCGGCCTTTTTATATCTCGCCGTGCTGCTCATCGCGGCGGCCCTGGCGGCGTTCCTGCTCGGCGGCTACAGCCAGGCAGTGCCGCAATCGAAGCCCTTCCTCGCCCCGGTTGGCCTGCTGCTGGCGCTCGTCTTCCTCGGGCGCGGCGTCGCCGGCGTCCTGCCGGCTTTCGAACGTGCCGCGCCGGAACAGCCCTACCTCTCCCTCAACCGCCGCATCTATTCGCCGCTCTGCTTTGCGGCCGGCCTCGGCTTCCTGTTCCTGACCCTCGCCTTGCCGAACTGGAGCGCGCGCCTCAGCCAGATGCTGGGCTAAGCCGGTCCGGAAACGCCGCCAGCCAGTCTTGCGCCGATTGTCCGTCGCTGCCTTTCGTCTGCATCATCCCCCGGAAGTTCCAGTGGTTGAGCACTGCCGCAATGCGCGTATCGGCAAACCGGAACGCGCGCGGCACCCCGCCGCCCGTCAGGTATCCGGCGGCCTTGACGTAGTCTGACCGGTCATAGGCCGGCGGCTCGGCGTCCACATGCAGCACCAGCGCCGCCGAGGCCGGCCGGCCGTCGCGCGCCGTGATCCGGCTCACCGGCTTTGCCACCGGGTCCGCGCCGACAATGAACACCTCCGCGTCAGACGCGCCCGCCGCGCGCAGCACCGTGTCGGCGCCCCAGCTATGCCCGATCAGCGCCAGCGGATGGCCGGCGCCGGTCAGCTCGGCCGCCAGCTGGCGCGCCGCCGTGATCTTCCAGTGGGGCAGGTAATGCACCTGGCGCTTGCCGCGCACAGCGTCCCGGCGCGCCTCGGCATACGAAAAGACGAGGCGGGAACTCTCGTCTCCCGCCCCGCCGATATAGATCTCTGCAGGCTGCTTACTCGGTATAGCGATAGCCGACGCCATACAGGGTTTCGATTGCATCGAATTCGTCCGTCACTTCGCGGAACTTCTTGCGCAGCCGCTTGATGTGGCTGTCGATGGTGCGGTCGTCGACGTAGATCTGGTCGTCATAGGCGGCGTCCATCAGCTGGTCGCGGCTCTTCACATAGCCGGGGCGCGAGGCCAGCGCCTGCAGGATCAGGAACTCGGTCACTGTCAGGCGTACGGTCTTGCCGTCCCAGGTACAGGCATGGCGATTGGGGTCCAGCACCAGCCTGCCGCGCACGATCGGCTTGGAATCGCCCTCCTCGGGGCCCGCCACACCGCCGCGCGCCCGGCGGAGCACCGCCTTCACGCGCTCAGCCAGCAACCGGTTGGAGCAGGGTTTGCGCACGAAATCGTCGGCGCCGATGTTGAAGCCGATCACCTCGTCGATCTCTTCATCCTTGGAGGTCAGGAAGATGACCGGCAGCTCGGACGTCTGGCGCAGGCGGCGCAGCAGCTCCATCCCGTCCATCTTCGGCATCTTCACGTCGAGGATGGCGATATCGGGCGGGCTCTCTGTCAGCGCGGGCAGGGCCGCTTCGCCGTCATGATAGGTGCGCACCTGGTAGCCTTCCGCCTCGAAGAACATCTTGAGGGAGGCCACGATGTTTTCGTCATCGTCCACCAGTGCGAGTGTCGTCATTGCCTTGTCCTTCTCGGCCAGCCGCAAGCCAGATGAGGCTTCGGTCCGCTTCGCAGAAGGTTCAATCACAGCTCGGTTCATTTCAAAAGCCCTCCATTGGTGGAGCGTCAACAAAATCAATGGAGTGCGGCGCCCCTTTGCCCGGATTGCGGCGCTCTCGCGATTCATTGCGGCGCAATCCGCCGCAAGTGTGAAGAGTGGGGGCGGGCGGAGGGCGGCTGCGCCGCCCTCGACGGGCGCAGCCGCCCTGAGGGCCCGCCTCCCGCTCTCTCCCCATTCCCGACCTGAACGGGTCGTCTTCCCGGTTCCGCCAGAGGCGAAGACCGCAGGCCCGGCCCTTGCGCCTGCAAAAATCAGCCCTGCCGGAAAACAGGTCTCATCCCGATCAGGCGCCTGCAGAATACTTCCCCGGTCCTTGCGCCACACCTCCGCCCACGGAGCTGTACGCCGTGGGTGATGGCGCAGAAGTTTCCCCAACCCCGATCCCCAGTCGGCCAGCACCTGATGCCCCCGGCCTGAGTTCACGGCCGGCGCCTGGAGCGCGTCCGCCCGCCCGCCGCCGCCGATATCGCCGTGATAACCTGCGAACCAGCGCTGCAGATACACGCTTCGGCCGACGCGGGTTTTCTCCTCCCCGAGAGCCTCCCACAGTGTCGCCGGAAAACCGGCGCGGCATTCGTCGATCGCCGCCGCATGGCGTGCGGCGCCCGCATTGCTCGTAAGCCGGCGGTCCTTGAGCCGGTAGCGATCCCTGTTCCAGGTCGGGAAGCCGGACTTCAGCACCTCGCCCGCGCCGCGCTGCGCGGCCGTGTCAACACGGCGGCATAGGTGCCAGCATAGGTGCCGGCATAGGTGCCAGCATAGGTGATGGGCGCCGCCCGGTCGATGGCGCGGCGGGCGCCGGTCTCGTAGCGAGTGCCCCTGCCATAGCTGACCCAGGAGGCGCGGGCCTGATCGGCGTGCAGGTCCTTCCCGGCCTGCGGCGCCTCATCGCGCGGGGCGCGGTAGCAGAGGCGGAAGCCTTCGCGGGCGCGCTCAGCATGGCGCCGGCTGACGATGCCTGCCACGCTGATGAAGCCGGCCAGCCGGCGCGCTGCAAAGGCGCCCCGGCTGAACCCGAAGATGCAGATCCCGTCGCCTTGCTCCCAGACGAAGGCGAGCCGCAGTCAGGTCTCGACGATGATGTCTTCGGGACCTTCCCCGAAAGCGCCGCCGAAAAGGCGCATCGTCCGGCAGATCAGGTTGCCGAAGAAACCCGCCTCTTCCGGCGCGCCGACGCTCGGGGCGACGCCCTGGCTGCAGATGACGTTCTGGGGAATATGCGTGCCATCCGGCAGCGTTTCCTTATGCGCCGCCGAGCGGGCGATGACCGCGATGCTGGTATGGGCGGCCTGTTTCAGGGTCTGCGAGGCGGCGTCCATGCTGATAATGATGCGTTTCATGCAGTCCCGGCCACCCTTATGCGCTCCCCCAAGCCAGTGGGCAGGGTGGATTACAACCGGGGCAGGCGGAAGACGGCGCCTGCGCAGGCAGTCCTACCTGAACCACTCCGCCAGCCAGGGGGCATGGTCTGCCACGAAAGTGGCCGCAAAGCCGGCCCCGGTGATCAGGCCGAAGATAAGGATGCCCAGCGCCGTGACCCAGCCGAGCGCCAGCGTCGCCCCGCCCAGCATGAACACGCCGTCGCGTTGCAGGAGACCGACGGCGGCCACCGTGATCGCCAGCGACGGGATCGTATTGGTGATCGGCAGCATGATGGTGATGGCCGCCAGCGCAATGATCAGGCCGAGGATCCTTTCCCCCGCCCCATGCGCGACGAACCGCCAGCGCGGGCGCGACAGGCGCTCGGTCCAGCGCAGGCGCCTGGTGGCGAAGTCGGCAATCGCCGTCAGCCATTCCGGTTTCAGCCTGGCGCGCATCGCTGCGCCCGGCAGCCAGGGCTCGTTGCGGCCGGCGACGATCTGCAGGCCGAGCAGGAAGATCGGGACGGCGATCAGCTGCGCGCCCGGCAGGCCCGGCACGAGGCAGGGAATGGCGAGGATCAGGATCAGCAGGCCGAACGCGCGGTCATCCAGCGCGTCGACAACATGCCCAAGCGTCTGCGGCGCATCGCCTTCAGCGCCGGCGATCTCGACGATGGCATCGATGAAACTGCCCTGCGGCGCCGCTTCAATGTTCACCGGAGGGGATTTTCCGGACATGGTCAGTGCGCCGCCGCCCAGGTCTTCGCGGCTTTCGCCTCGACGACGAGCGGCACCGACAGCCTGATGGCCGGGCCGTCGGCGTTCGACATCGTATCCTGCGCGACCCTGATCAGTTTCCCGGCTTCCTCTTCGGGGCACTCGAACACGAGTTCATCATGCACCTGAAGCAACATCCGTGCCTTGAGGCCGGCGCTCGCGAGCGCGTCGGGCATCCGGATCATGGCGCGCTTGATGATGTCGGCGGCGGTGCCCTGCAGGGGCGCGTTGATCGCCTGGCGTTCGGCAAACGCGCGGGCAGGGCCCTTGGCCTTCATGTCCGGCAGGTTTATCTTCCGGCCGAAAGCCGTGCGCACGAAACCGGTCTCGCGCGCAAAGTCCTTGGTTTCGTCCATGTACTGACGAATGCCGGGGAAACGCCTGAAATACTGCTTGATGTATTCGCTGGCCTCGCCCTGCGGGATGCCGAGCTGGCGGGCGAGGCCGAAGCCGGAGATGCCATAGATGATGCCGAAATTGATTGCTTTCGCCTGGCGGCGCACCATCGGGTCCATGCCCGCGACCGGTACGCCGAACATCTCGCTGGCGGTCATCGCGTGGATGTCCAGCCCATCCTTGAACGCCTGTTTGAGCGCCGGGATATCCGCCATATGGGCGAGGATGCGCAGCTCGATCTGCGAATAGTCCGCTGAGACGAGCACATTGCCATCCTCGGCAATGAAAGCCTCGCGGATCTTGCGGCCCTCTTCCGTCCGCACCGGGATGTTCTGCAGGTTCGGGTCCGTGGAAGACAGGCGCCCTGTCTGCGCGCCCGCCATCATGTAACTGGTATGTACGCGGCCCGTTTCCGGCTTGATTGCGGCCTGCAGCGCTTCGGTATAGGTCGAGCGCAGCTTCGACAGCATCCGCCAGTCGACAATCGTGCGCGCGAGGGCATGGCCCGCATCGGCGAGTTCTTCCAGCACGTCCGCATCTGTCTGCCATGCGCCGGTCTTGGTCTTCTTGCCGCCCGGGATGTTCATCTCGTCGAACAGGATTTCGCCCAGCTGCTTGGGCGAGCCGATATTGAACGCGCGCCCGGCCTGCTCATGCGCCTGTGCCTCAAGGCCCGCCATGCGCTGCGAAAAATCCGCAGACAGGCGCGACAGCATCTGCCGGTCCACCTTGATGCCCGCCTGTTCCATTGCGGCGAGCACAGGCACCAGCGGCCGTTCCAGCGTTTCGTAGACGGCGGTGACTTCTTCAGTGCGCAGACGGGGCCTGAGAGCCTGCCACAGACGCAGCGTCACGTCGGCGTCCTCGGCCGCGTACTCGGTCGCCTTGTCGAGCGCCACTTGCGCAAAGGTCTTCTGTGTCCTGCCGCTGCCGGCGACGTCCCTGAACGAGATCGGCTTGTGGCCGAGATAGCGTTCGGAGAGTTCGTCCATGCCGTGATTGTGGACGCCGGCGTTCAGCGAAAACGAGATCAGCATCGTGTCATCAACCGGCGCGACGCGGATGCCATGACGCTTGAACACGCTGAGATCATACTTGATGTTCTGGCCGATCTTGAGGACGGCGGCGTCCTCCAGCATCGGCCTCAGAACCTGGAGCGCCTCTTTCATCCTGATCTGGCGCGGCGGACCGGCGCCGAACATGTCACCGCCGCCGGCTGCGACATCCGGGTCCACATGGGCCAGCGGAATGTAGCAGGCCTCGCCCGGCGCGAGCGCCAGCGAGACACCGACCAGTCCGCCGCCGACCGAATCCAGAGCGTCGGTTTCGGTGTCCACGGCGACCCAGCCCTGCGTGATGGCGCGCGCTACCCAGTCTTCCAGTGTCGCCAGATCGCGGATGCAGACATATTTCGTGCGGTCAATCGCGGCAGCCTCAGGCGCTGTAACGTCGATCGCGCCGTCCTTCTCCATCTGCTCGCGCACCCGGCGCGTGAGGGTGCGCAGCTCCATCTCATCAAGGAAGTCGATCAGCGTTTTCGGATCGGGGTCCTGCACGGCCAGGTCTTCGAGCGGGACGGTGAGGGGCACGTCATCTTTCAGCGTCACGAGGCGTTTCGAGATCCGCACCTGGTCGGCAAACGCGATCAGCGTCTCGCGCCGTTTCGGCTGCCTGATCTCGCCGGCGCGCTCCAGCAGCGCCTCGACGCTGCCGAATTCGGTGATCAGCTGCGCGCCGGTCTTCACGCCGATGCCCGGCGCGCCGGGCACGTTGTCCACCGGGTCGCCCGCGAGCGATTGCACATCGACGACATGTTCCGGGCCGACGCCGAATTTCTCGATCACATCCTCGCGGCCCATCAGCTTGTTCTTCATCGGGTCGAGCATCAGCACCTTGCCGGTGATCAGCTGCATCAGGTCCTTGTCCGAGGACACGATCGTCACGCGCGCACCTTTGGCCTCGGCCTCGCGGGCATAGGTTGCGATGATATCGTCGGCCTCGAACCCGGTCAGCTCGATGGCATGCGCCGCGAAGGCGACCGACGCCCGGCGCACCAGCGGGAATTGCGGGATCAGTTCCTCCGGCGTCTCGGACCGGTTCATCTTGTACTCAGGGAAGAAGTCGCTGCGGAATGTCTTGCCCGAGGCATCGAAGATGCAGGCAAAATGGGTCGGTCGCTCGGCGCCTTTCAGCTCCTCCAGCATCTTGAACAGCATGTTGCAGAAGCCGGCGACTGCGCCGACGGGGAGCCCGTCCGACTTGCGCGTCAGCGGGGGCAGGGCGTGGAACGCCCGGAAGATATAGGCGCTCGCATCGATCAGGTAGAGATGGCTTTTGTCGGTGACGGCGGCCGTGGCCATGGGCGATTCCTCTGTGCTGGGGAGGGTTTAGCCGCTGCATGCGGGCACGTCACCCTGAGCCGGGACGCGAGGGCCGGATTAAACCTGCGTTATCCGGGCAGGATTCCATTCTGCGCCGTTCAGAAGTGTGGTAGAAATGTGACATGCAACAGGATCTCGTCTTCCCCGAAGCCGTGGACCTTGCCCCGCCGGTGCAGAAGCCCGCGCTTAAGGCGCCCTGGCATCTCTTCCTCATCGGCGCCGCCGCGGTGTTCTGGAGCGGGCTCGGCGTGTTCGATTTCCTTGCGACCCTGACCCGCTTTCCGCCCTATATCGACAGCCTGCCGGAAGGCGCCCGGGCGCTTTGGACCAGCCTGCCGCCGTTCGTGTTCGGCATCTGGGCCCTGTCGGTTTTCTCGGCTTTGACCGGGTCGGTCCTGCTGCTGAAGCGCCGGCTGCTGGCGCTGCGTGTCCTGGCGGTCTCGACCACCGCGACGATCGTCACCATGGCGCTTACCTATTCCCGGCCGGGGATCGACCCCGGGTCCGAGCGCGTGTTTGCCGTGTGCATTATTGTCGTCTCGCTGCTGATCCTCAACTACGCGTTCGACCAGGCCAGGCGCGGCATCCTGCGCTGACGGATCAGGCTTTGACGATCGGTTTGATGTCATCAAGGCGCGGCGCTGCATCTTCAGACAGCTGCAGGTCAAACCGGGACTGAAGGTTCATCCAGAAATCCGGCGAGGTATTGAAGGCGCGGGCAAGCCGCCGTGCGGTATCTGCCGAAATTCCCGACTGCGCGCTGATCAGTCGGGTGACGCGATTTGCCGGAACCCTGATGATCGAGGCGAGCTGCGAAGCGCTCAGGCCCAGAGGCAGGAGGAACTCCTCCTTCAGGACTTCTCCGGGGTGCACAGGGGCAAGCTTTGGCATGGCGCTGTTCCTTTTAATGACAGTCAACGATTTCAACATCGTGGGCACCATCCGGCGCCCAGACAAAACAGATGCACCACTGATCATTGATCCGGATCGAGTATTGCCCGGCGCGGTTTCCCCTGAGCAATTCGAGCCGGTTGCCGGGCGGACTGCGCAGATCGTCCAGCCGCATGGCGGCATTCAGCATTTCCAGCTTGCGCTGGGCGACCCGCTCAATCTGAACAAATCGCCTGGAGCGACGGCGATTGAACAGGCCTTCTGTGCCTTCACAGGCAAATGACCGGATCATGGTTTTACATAGTATGTAACGACCGCCAGAGCAAGCCCGCGCGCTGCCGGGGCGAGCTGCGTTGGAGATGGGTGCGAACCTGCGTAGGCTGGCGACTTCCGGACAGGACGACCTCCATGACCTAAGACGCAACGCCGATCGGCGCGAAAGCGGGTTGGCATATCTGGCCGGTCGGGATTCTGGCCGTGGTGTGGAACGGGTATGGCTGCTTCGACTTCATGATGAAGACGACGCGCATGTCCCGCCTGTTCGGCGCAGTTCGCGCAAGACATCCAGACTTACTGGTACAGCATGCCGTGGTGGATGTTCGGCCTCTGGTCGGTCGGCGTGTTCGGCGCGCTGATAGCGAGCCTCGCGCTGCTGATGCGCAGCAAGACCGCGGTCACCCTGTTCGCCGCCGCGTTCATAGCCTCGGCCGCCAGCTTCTATGTGCGCTGGCAGGAAATCGTAGCGCCGCCTGTGAAAGGCATGGAGTTCATGCCCTTGGTGATCCTCGTTTTCGGGTTCGCCCTGACGGGCTACGCCTGCTGGCAATCTAGCCGAGGCGTCTTGTGCTGAGGGCAATTCCGTCTAGCCTTCCCGCCAACGAAATCGGGAGGACGGCATGATTAATGAAAAGAACCTGACCTGGGTGCTGCGCAGGCGGCCGGTGGGGGATTTGCGCGAGGGTGATCTGGAGCTGGTCGAGAGCGCGCTGACGCCGCTCGAGGACGGGCAGGTGCGGGCCAAGACGATCTACCTGTCGCTCGATCCGACGAACCGTATCTGGATGAGCGACATGGACGCCTACCTGCCGCCCGTTCAGATCGGCGATGCGATGCGCGGCGGCGGGCTGAGCGTGGTGACCGAGAGCCGCTTCGACGGCCTCGCGCCGGGCGACATCGTCAATACCGGGCTTGCAGGCTGGGCCGTCTACAACACGCTGCCGGGCGCGGCGCTGACGAAACTGCCGAAGCTGCCGGGCGTTCCGCTCACGGCTTATATGGGCCCACTGGGCGCGACCGGGATGACGGCGTATTTCGGGCTGATGGATATTGCCAGGCCCAGGTCAGGCGAGACGGTGGTCGTCTCTGCGGCGGCGGGCGCCGTCGGCTCGATGGTCGGGCAGATTGCGAAGATACAAGGCTGCCGCGTGGTTGGCATCGCGGGCGGCCAGGACAAGTGCCGCTGGCTGACGCAGGTGGCGGGCTTCGATGCAGCGATCGATTACAAGTCCGAAGATGTCGGCGCCATGCTCGACAGGCACTGCCCGAAGGGCATCGACATAAATTTCGAAAATGTCGGTGGACGGATCATGGACGAGGTGATGGCGCGGCTCAACGACTTCTCGCGCATGCCGCTCTGCGGGCTGATCTCGACCTATAATGCCACCGATCCGGTACCCGGCCCCTACAACTTCGCGAACCTCCTGATGCGGCGCACGCTGGTGAAGGGCTTCATCGTCATCGACTATTTCCCTCGCTTCCCGGAAGGCATCCAGCAGATGGCGATGTGGCTGATGGAAGGAAAGCTCAAGTTCGAGACCGATATCGTCGACGGCTTCGAGAAGGCGCCGGCCAGCCTGTCTCGCCTGTTCGAAGGCAAGAACCTCGGCAAGCTTGTGGTCAAAGTGAGCGACGAGCCGGCCTGAGGGGCGGTTCAGCCTGCGTTCACGCGCACCCCAGGCAGGATAACTCCACGTGAATCGGTAGCCTGGGCGTTAATGATGACGGGGATGTGCGCGCGTGTGCGCCTCTGGGTGGCGGGCGCCGGGGCGCTCGCGCTGGCAGCTTGCACGTCTACGGATATGGCAGCCTTTGCGGCCGGGTTGCAGATGGCGGCGGACGACATGTCTGTCACCCTGACCATGGTTCCGGCCTGGGAGTGCGGGGTCAACGCGCAGGGCTATGCCGTGTGCGACGATACAGGGGACGGTTATGCCGACCGCTACGGCGACCCGGACTATGAGTTTGTGCACGGATGGAACTACGCCGTGGCAACCCGGGTGAACGACTATGGCGAGGCCTTCCGGTATGATGGCAGCTGCGATTGCTGGCGGCGGGAACCGTCGCTGGATACCTATCCTCAATAGGACGGGTTTTCGCCCTGCCGCATCCGGCTTGCGCTCCGGCGGCGGGGCTGATCTTATACAATCGTGTAACGTTGGCTTGGGAGAGCGGGATGCGTTGGCGGCCTCTGACTGTACTGGCGCTTCTTCTGGCCGCCTGGGGCATGGGCGCCGCGCAGGCCCAGGTGAAGGCTGAGGACGTACCGCTGGAGGAATGGGCGGTCGGCGTCCTCGCAGCAGACTGGCGGGCGAGCGACGGCACGCCGATCGAAGCCTTCGAGAATGCCCGGCGGGACCTGACCAGGGCCTTTGGCGAAGCCGGGTTTGATCCTGTCAACATTGCGGACCTGTCGCTGCGGCCGCGCTGGCTCGGCGGTACGTCCCTTGTCTCTGAGCTGGCTTTCGCGGCCATCGCGTCGCGGGCGCAATCGGCGAAAGCCGGATGCCTGCTTTACTTTACATCGCACGGGTCGCCGGAAGGCATTGTGCTCGGCAGCGAGGGCCTGCTCAGCCCGTTGCGGATGGCCGCGTTGGTTAACGAGTGGTGCGGCGAGCGGCCGACCGTCGTCGTGGTCTCTGCCTGTTACTCGGGTGTCTTTGTCCCGGCGCTGGCAGCGCCGAACCGTATGGTGATGACAGCGGCGCGGCCCGACCGGTCCTCGTTCGGATGCAGCGCCGATTCGGATTACCCTTATTTCGATGCCTGCGTGATCAAGTCGCTGCCGACCGCAGATGACTTCGTGCACCTCGCGAGTATGACCCGCCGGTGCGTGGCCTTCCGGGAGCAGGCGGAGAACCTGATGCCGCCGTCCGAGCCGCTCGTTCACATGGGCGCGGATGTGGAAGACCTGTTCGTCTTCCTGAACTTCGAACGCCCGGCGCCCTGACAGCGACGACCGTCAGTTCCCGGACAATGCCTTGAATGCGCCTTCGAGGTCGCGCTTCAGGTCGCTGGTCGCTTCAAGCCCGATGTGAAGGCGCAGCAGCGGGCCCGCGCGCGTTTGCGTCCAGCTGCCTTTCATCCGCTCGAGCTGCTGGTCGCAGGGGATGATGAGGCTTTCGAACCCGCCCCAGGAGAAGCCGAGCGAGAACAGCGACAAGGCACTGAAGAAGCGCTCCATGCCGCCTTCCGGCGGCGGGTTCAGGATGACGCCGAAGAGACCGTTGGAGCCTGTGAAGTCGCGTTGCCACAGCGCATGGTCCGGGCTGGCGGGCAAGGCGGGGTGCAGCACGTCGGCCACTTCCGGACGCTCTGCGAGCCAGTGCGCCATTTCCAGGCCGGATGCTTCGTGCGCCTTCAGCCGCGTGTACAGGCTGCGCAGGCCGCGCAGCGCGAGATAGGCATCGTCCGGTGCCAGTGCGATGCCCCAGTCTTCGGATGCTGCCGCTATGCGGGCGGCGAGGCCATTGTCGCGTGTCATCACGGCGCCGCCGAAGGCATCGGCATGGCCGACGGCGTACTTAGTCAGCGCCTGGACGGAAATGTCGACACCCAGCGCCAGCGGCTGGTGCAGCAGGCCTGCGCCCCAGGTATTGTCAAGGATTGTCCGTATGCCTCGCTGCGAAGCCGCGGCGACGACGGCGGGCGTGTCCGTGATTTCGAAGGTGAGCGAGCCGGGTGCTTCAAGGAAGACGGCCCTGGTGTTGGGACGAAACAGCGAAGAAATCTCGCCGCCGATGCGCGGATCGAACCGTTCGGCGTCCACACCCATGGCTTTCAGGCGTCGTTCGCAAAAGCGGGCGGTCGGACCATAGGCACTGTCAGTGAAGAGCAGGTGGTCGCCGGAAGAGACGAGGCTGGCTATGGCCAGCGCGCACGCCTGCAAGCCGTTGCTGGCGAGCCGGGCGTGCCCTGCGCCTTCAAGCTCGCACATTGCCGCCTCGAGTTCGCGGTGCACCGTCAGGCCCATGCGGCCGTAGGTGGGCTTGGCGCCGTAGAGGCCCGCTTCATCCCGGAACAGGACGGTGGACGCGCGCTCCAGCGGCGGGTTCACTGTGACGCGGCCGAGACGGTCCGCGCGCGTATGGATGAGGCGCGTTTCGGGAGCGGCCTCGTCCTTCTTCACGCAGGCGCCTTCGCGATCGGCCGGGAGGGGGCGGACGCCCAGTCGGTCCATGAACCGTCATAGACGGCAACATCCCAGTTGCCGAGGCGGGCAAGTGCGAGTGCGGTGATCGCGGCGGTGACGCCTGAGCCGCAGGTGGTGACAGTGGGGGCGAGCGGATCCCTGAACAGGCGGCGCAGGCCTTCCGCCGGTTTCATGTGGCCGTCCTCGGTGATCAGGTGGCTGCCGGGCAGGTTGACGCTGCCGGGGATATGGCCCGACGGGAGGCCGGCGCGCGGTTCGGGATCGCGGCCGGAGAAGCGGCCATCCGGGCGCGCATCGATGATCACCGTGCGGGCGGTGCCGACCAGGTTTTCCAGCGCCCTGGCGTCCGTCACGAGATCGCTGCGCACGCGCGGCGTGAAGTGGCGTTCGCCGGTGACCGGAGGCATGTCGTCGAGCGCCCCGCCTTCAGCGACCCAGGCGTTCAGGCCGCCATCCAGGACGTGCACGTCCTTATGGCCCATGACGCGGAACATCCACCAGGCGCGCGCGGCAGCGAAGAAATTGTTCTGGTCGTAGATGATGATGCGGTTGCCGTCGCCAAGGCCGAGGCGGCGCACGCGCGAGGAGAACTTCACGGCGTCCGGCAGCATGTGAGGCAGGTGCGAGGCGGTGTCGGCGATGTCATCGATATCGAAGAATGCGGCCCGGGGAATGTGACCGCGCATCCAGGCCTGACGCCCTGTCTCGGGCGGGTTCGTGAACGGGGCGAACCAGGTCGCATCGACCACGCGCACATCCGGCGCTTCGATATTCCTGAGCAGCCATTCGGCGCTGACGAGGGGGTCACCGGTTTCCATGTCTTTATTTCTCCATCCAGGACGGCACGGGCAATCCTTTTGCGCGCAGGAACTCAGGATTATAGAGCTTGGACTGGTATCGGTTACCGTAATCGCACAAAATCGTCACGATGGTGTGGCCGGGGCCGAGGTCCCTCGCAAGGCGGACAGCGCCGGCGACGTTCACGCCGGCTGAGCCGCCGAGGCAGAGGCCTTCTTCTTCGACCAGGCGGAACAGGACCGTCAGGGCTTCGTCGTCGCAGATGCGGTAGGCCTTGTCGACTTCGATGCCTTCAAGGTTGGCGGTGATGCGCCCCTGGCCGATGCCTTCGGTGATTGAAGTGCCTTCGGCCTTGAGTTCGCCGGTCATGTAGTAGGAATAGAGCGCAGCGCCCCCGGGATCAGCGATGCCGATCTGGATTTCCCGGTTCTTTTCCTTGAGGGCGAGGGAGACCCCGGCGAGCGTGCCGCCGGAGCCGACGGCGCAGATGAAGCCGTCCAGCCTGCCGCCGGTCTGCCGCCAGATTTCCTGAGCGGTCGTGGCATAATGCGCGCGGCGGTTCGCCTGGTTGTCGAACTGGTTGGCCCAGATCGCGCCATTCGGCTCGCTGGCGGCCAGTTCTGCGGCGAGGCGGCCGGAATAGCGCACATAGTTGTTGGGGTTGGCGTAGGCGACAGCGTCCACTTCGATCAGCTCGGCGCCGAGCAGGCGGATGGCGTCCTTCTTCTCCTGGCTTTGGGTGCGCGGCATGCAGATCACGACGCGGTAGCCCAGCGCCCTGCCGACAAGGGCAAGGCCGATGCCGGTATTGCCTGCGGTGCCTTCGACGATGGTGCCACCCGGCCTCAGCTGGCCGGAGGCCTCGGCTTCGCGCACGATGCCCAGCGCCGGACGGTCCTTGACCGATTGGCCGGGATTCAGGAACTCGCACTTGCCGAGGATCTCGCAGCCGGTCTCGTCGGATGCGCGTTTCAGGCGCAGCAGCGGCGTGTTGCCGATCAGGTCAACGATCGATCGGTGGACGGTCATGGACGGGCATTTCCTGGCAGGTTCCGGAATTTTCCCAGCCTTAAGGGGCTGCGCGGCCTGCGGCAACGGGTTGCCGGGGATTTGATCCAATGGGGCCTGAGGCGCGTAATGAACGAGAATGCAGAAATTGAGGCTGACACGGCATGCTGTTCACGCGGGATGACACTTACGCGGCGTTCATGATGGACCATGCGGCGGGCAATCACCCGGAATCGCTGGCGCTGGCGGGCGACCTGCACATGATGCTGTCGCCCGCGGCGGCGCGCGAGGCGTTTGCCTGGTCGATCATTGGCGGGGCGCTGCTGGAGGCGGAGGACCCCGAGGCCGTTGCGGCGCAGCCCGAACCGGAGCGCAGGTATCACAAACGCAAGCGGACGGGTGCCGGTGCGACCGCCATCCTGGATGCGGCGGTGCAGGATGTGACCTGGAAACGCGGCCTCTTTGGCCTGTCATATCTGCCGGTCGGGGTGCCAGGTGGAAGACTGATGAAACTTTCGCCGGGGCAGAGCGTTCCCAGGCATGCGCATACGGCCATCGAAGCCACACTGGTTATCCAGGGCGAGCTGCGTGACGAATTCGGACACTACCGGAAAGGTGACCTGATGCTGGGCGAGCCCGGCATGCGCCACAAGCCGGTCGCCGCAGGTGACGAAGCCTGCATCTGTTATGTGGCTGAGCCACCCCGTTTTGCCTGGAGACTGCAATGACTGCACGGCGCGCACTGATTTCGCTTTTCCTTCTGGCCTCAGCCGCCCTTCCGGCTGGCGCCGAGCTGTCGCCCAAGGCCTGGCAGCCAAGGTCCGGCGACGTGATCAGCTTCAACGTGCTGCGCGAAGGCAAGCCGTTCGGCAGCCACGCGGTGAAGTTCACGACCGATGCAAACGGCGCTCTGGTGGCGACGACCTCGGTTTCACTGAAGGCCGGTCTCGGTCCTGTGACGGTATTCCGCTACAAGCTCGATGCCACGGAAACCTGGTTGAACGGCCAGCTTCAGAAAGTATCGGGCACCGTCAATGATGACGGCAAGAAGCGCTCCGTGACCGCAACCCGCAAGGGCGACGCGCTGAATGTCAGCGGCACTGATTTCAAAGGCGTGGCACCGGCCGGGATCGTCCCTGCGAGCCACTGGAACTTTGCCCAGACATTGACCGGCAAACTGCTGTCGACCGAGGACGGCGAAATCCTCAGTGTGAAAGTGGTCAACAAAGGCCGTGAAGCGATAAAGGTTGGCAAGAAGACGATAGAGGCGAACCGCTACCTGATGGATTCTGCGCTGGACGTGGACCTTTGGTATGACGATGACGGACGCTGGGTGAAACTCGCGTTCGAGGCGCGCGGTCAGCAGATCGAATACGTGCTCGCCGACCTCTACTAGCAATCACCGGAGGCGGGGATGGGTGTTCTGAGGCTGGTCCTCGGCGATCAGCTGTCGCCGGACCTTTCGTCCTTGAAAGAGGCGCAGCCAGGCGATCTGGTGTTGATGGCGGAGGTTGCTGAAGAAGCGACCTACGTGCGTCATCATAAGAAGAAGATTGCCTTCCTCTTTGCCGCGATGCGCCACTTCGCAGAGGAATTGCGGGCTGCGGGGCTCAACGTTCGCTATGTGCGCCTTGATGACCCCGGCAATCAGGGCTCATTGCGGGGCGAAGTCGCCCGTGCGCTGGAGGATGACCCGGTGCTGAGCGCGGTCATCGTCACCAGGCCCGGAGAGTGGCGCCTGTTGCAGGACATGGAGACGTGGTGCGACCTGATGCCCGTGCCGGTCAACCTGCTCGAGGATACGCGCTTCATCGTTCCGCTCACGGATTTTTACGCCTGGGCGAAGGGGCGCAAGCAGCTGCGGATGGAGTTCTTCTACCGCGACGTGCGGCGCAGGACGGGCCTCCTGATGGACGGGCAGGAGCCGGCAGGCGGCCAGTGGAATTTCGATCATGACAACCGCAGGCGCCTGCCGAAATCGCTGGCACCCCCCCCGCGCTGGCTGGTGCCGGCGGACGCGCTGACGCAGGACGTGATCGCTCTCGTGGCCGAGCGTTTCCCGGACCATTTCGGCGACCTCGAGCCGTGGGTGTTTGCCACCACCCGCGCCGGAGCCGAGGCGGCGCGGGATCATTTCATCAGCGAAATCCTTCCCGGCTTTGGCGACTGGCAGGACGCGATGGCGAAGGGCGAACCCTGGATGTGGCATTCGCTGCTATCGGTCTACATCAATTGCGGCCTGCTGGACCCGCTGGATGTGTGCCGCCGGGCGCAGGCCCAGTGGCGCGAGGGGCGCGCCCCGCTGAATGCGGTGGAAGGCTTCATCCGGCAGATCATCGGCTGGCGCGAGTATGTCCGCGGCATCTACTGGCTGAAGATGCCGGGCTACGGGCAGACCAATGCGCTGAACGCACATCATCCGCTCCCGGATTTTTACTGGACGGGCGAGACAGGCATGCGATGCATGGCCGAAGCGATCGGCCAGACCAAGCGTCACGCTTATGCACATCATATCCAGAGGCTGATGGTGACCGGCAATTTCGCGCTGATTGCAGGCCTCGATCCGGCGGCGGTGAACGACTGGTACCTGCTGGTCTATGCTGATGCCTATGAGTGGGTGGAGCTGCCGAACACGCATGGCATGGCGCTGTACGCCGATGGGGGGCTGATGGCCTCGAAGCCCTACGCTGCCAGCGGAAATTACATAAACAAGATGTCTGATTACTGCGGCAGCTGTGCCTATGACGTGAACGCAAAGACAGGTCCCAAGGCATGCCCTTTCAACTACCTCTACTGGGATTTCATAGCGCGAAACCGCGAAAGTCTCGCCGGAAATCCCAGGATGGCGCTGATTTACAAAGCGCTGGACCGGCTGGATCCGGCAGCATTAACAGCCATGCGCGGCGAGGCTTCAGCCTATCTTGCGAGCGGATGCAGGCCAGGTTCGTGAACGGGCGGTAAACACCAGCCGGGCAAGTTCGCGCAATGCGGTTCCGGAAGGTTTAAGCTGTTGTGCTATCCCGGCATGTGAAGAGCCTCTTTTGAAGGGGCCGGAGAGACACGGATGGAACAGCAGACCCCCTCGCCGGCGACTTTCTGGTCGCTGAGCGGGCTCCTCCGGGATATTCCTGTTCCGGAAAAGTACCGCCCGGGCCTGCTCAAGAAGCAGATCGATACCGTAAGCAGCATGGTTTTTGTCCTGCTGTTCGCAAACCTGCTGAACCTGGCCGTTGTCCTTCAGTCTTTCCGCCAGTCCGAGGCGGGCAGCCTTCTCGCAATCTGGGGCTTCTGCATCATTTTCATCACCGGCCTTGCTGCACTCCGGCATATCCGGATACGCAGGGCGAGCATCCATGGGCGCCTGGCGCAGGCGCATGTTGATGCGATGTCCAGAGCCGCGCTGATCATCGGCCTGTTCTGGGCCGCCGCGCCCCTGCTGGTGATGCGTTTGGCTGACGTCCAGGCCCAGATGGTCCTGGCTATCGTGCTGACCGGCATGATGTTTGCTGGAAGCTTCCTGCTGTCACGCCTGCCTGGCGCCGCCTTGTCCCTGATGACCCCGATCGGCGTGGGGCTCGGCCTTTCGATGCTGCTGCAGGAGGGCGCTGCATACCAGCTCCTCACGGTTCTTATCGCTGTCTACCTTGGCGTCCTGTTCTTTGCGGTCCGCTGGTCGCACAGGCTGTTCGTGGAACAACACCTCAGCGAGGCCGCGGTTCAGGATCAGACCCAGGTGATCGGCCTGTTGCTCCGTGACTTCGGGCAGAGCACATCGGACTGGCTCTGGCAGACCAATGCCGACGGCCTCCTCGAAGAGATACCCCTGGTGTTCGACACCGGTTGCGAGCCTGCCGGTTTCATGAGGACGGGCGCTCTGCTGTCCTCAATGTTCGAGCCGTGCGAGGGGCGCAAGGAACTGGAGGCGGCCCTTCGCCGTCTTGAGGGCTTCCAGGATATCGTCCTGAAAGTCGAGGACGGCGCCGGCGAAATGTGCTGGGTGTCGCTGACCGGCAAGCCGATCTTCGAGGGGCATGAATTCCGCGGCTTCCGCGGTGTCGCGGCCGACATCACGAAGTCGAAGCAGATCGAAGACCGCATGGCGCGCATGGCGCATTATGACAGCCTGACCGGACTGCCCAACCGGGTGAGCATGCAGGTTCATCTCGAGAAGGTGATGCGCCGGCCGCACGCGCCTGATAAGGTGCGTGCGCTCCTCTGGCTCGATCTCGACAACTTCAAATGGGTCAACGACACGCTGGGCCATCCGGCAGGTGACGAGCTGCTCCGGCAGGTATCGTTGCGCCTCAGCAGCATGGCCGGGACGGCCGACATGGTGGCGCGGCCCGGCGGCGACGAGTTTGCGATGATCGTCGAGCGGCCGGCAGGCGGCGCGCTTGAGGAATTCTTCGGCCAGCTGACCGAGGCGATGCGCGCGCCTTATGATATCTGGGGTTCGACGGCGCACTGCTCGGCCTCATTCGGGGTGCGCGTGTTTGATGCCTACACGAGCGATCCGTGCGAGGTGCTGAAGCATGCGGACCTTGCGCTCTACGATGCCAAACGGACCGGCAAGGCGCAGTGGTGCATGTTCACCCAGAAGATGGAAGCCTCGGCCAGGGCCCGCGTGCAGGTAGAAGCTGAGCTTGAGCGCGCGATAGACAATGATGAGCTGCGGGTTTTCTTCCAGCCACTGGTTGATGCCCGGTCACACAGTATTGTTGGTGTGGAGTCGCTCCTGCGCTGGCGCCATCCGGTGCGCGGTCTCGTATTCCCGGACGAGTTCATCGGTCTCGCTGAGGACTATGGCCTGATCACGCGTATGGGTGAGTGGGTGATCCGCGCCGCACTGGCGCAAGCTGCGCGCCTGCCCGATCATGTGAATGTGGCCGTCAACATCTCGCCGCTGCAATTCCATTCAGCGACGCTGATGGCAACGATCGTCAACGCGCTCGCGGCCAACAATATCGCACCCAGCCGTCTGGAACTCGAGATCACCGAGTCCGTGCTGATGACGGATACGGAGTTCACACTCAGGCGCCTGCACCAGATCAAGGATCTTGGTGTCCGGATATCGCTTGACGATTTCGGGACGGGGTATTCGTCGCTCAGCTACCTGCGCGCGTTCCCGTTCGACAAGATCAAGATCGACCAGAGCTTTGTGAAGGATATCGATTCGTGTCCTGAAAGCCGCGCTATTGCAGTCGCCACGCTGACGCTGGCCAGGTCGCTCGGCATGCGGTGCACGGCCGAGGGCGTCGAGACGCTCTACCAGGCTGACTTCCTGCGCGATCATGGCTGCGATGAGCTGCAGGGCTTCTTTATCAGCCGCGCGCAGCCGCTGGACAACCTCGCGCACCTTGTCGAGGTGCGCCCTGCAGATGATCTGCCCCGCGCCGTCGTCGCGATGCCCGAGGTGAGTTCGGACGCCAATGTGCTGGCATTTACCAGCGAGAAGCGCGCCTAGACTCTCTCAGGGCGTGGCCTAGTCCGGCCCGGGTGCAGGTTCGGACTCGGCCGGGCGCCTGCGGCCGAAAATCCCTCCAAGCGCATCACGCGCTGCTTTTTCCGCGGCGTCTTCGAGTTGCTTTTCGGGGCTGCCTGAAACGGGCGTCTTTGCGGGCGGCGCCGGATCGCCGGTTCCTGACGCCGCGGGCACCGGGCCGGTTTTCGCGGGCATGCCGATGATACCGCCGATCACGTCGGCGGCCCCGCTCGCCCCGCGCCCGGTGATTTCGTCCACCAGCCTGCCCTTGAGCTCAGCCTCGAGCGCCGCCTGCACCCCTGAAAAGTCAGGCGTGACCTTCAACTGGTTCCAGCTGCCGGAAAGGCGGACCGGTACCGGAATGCCGTTCAGCTGTACAACCGAGCCGGCGCCCTGACCGGTCTTGTCGATCGCGGTTGCCAGCCTCAGGTCAAGCTTCTGCCCGC
>CALGEF010000497.1 GCA_937881755.1 uncultured Acidobacteriota bacterium | reverse complement strand
GATGGCAAGGCCATTTCCCTCGATTCCTTCCTGCGCATCATGCAGGCGCTGCATCTGTCCGGCCATCTCGCCGCCCTGCTGCCCGACCCGGCGGTGCGCCCCGTGGAGCGGGTGCGCCTCCACGGCGGGGAGCGCCGGCGGGCAAGCAGCCGGCGCGCTTCTCCGTCTGAATGGAAATGGGCCGATGAGGCAGACCCTAAGTGACAGATACTGCCCGCGTCATTCTCTGGGGCAGCGATATCGGCGCCGTCACCTGGCTGCCCGAACGCGGGATCGGCGTCTTCCAGTATACGCCGGAGTTCTCGCGCTCGGGCATCGCGGTTGCGCCCCTGATGATGCCCCTGACCGATGCGCCCTATGAATTTCCGTCACTCTCGCGCGACACCTTCAGGGGATTGCCGGGGCTGTTGTCCGACAGCCTGCCTGACAAGTTCGGCAGTGTGCTGATCAATGCCTGGCTGGCGCGCCGCGGGCGCGAGCCGGGAAGTTTCACGCCGGTAGAGCGCCTTTGTTATACCGGCACGCGCGGCATGGGCGCCCTTGAGTTCAGGCCCCTGATGAACGGTGCGCCGTCCGCGTCCCGCCGGGTAGACATCGGCGCGCTGGTCGAGCTTGCAAACCGTGTCCTCGATGACCGGATCGCGCTTGAAGGCAAGTTCACGGGCGTCGACGACCAGAAGGCGATCGAAGACATCCTGCGTGTCGGCACATCTGCGGGCGGCGCGCGCGCCAAGGCGGTCCTCGCCTGGAATCCGAAAACGAAAGAATTTCGCTCCGGTCAGGCGCCGGCAGATGAGGGCTTCGGACACTGGCTGATGAAGTTCGACGGTGTGCAGGGCAACCGGGACAGGGAAGTGGCCGATCCCCAGGGCTTCGGCCGTCTCGAGTATGCCTACTATCTGATGGCACGCGAAGCCGGGATCGAGATGGAGCCGTGCCGGCTGCATGAGGAAGGCGGGCGCGCCCATTTCATGACGAAGCGGTTCGACCGCACGGCCGCCGGACAAAAACTGCACATGCAGTCGCTCGGCGCGCTGATGCACTATGACTTCAATATCGCGGGGGCCTACGCCTACGAACAGGCCCTCCAGGCGATCCGGCGTCTCGGCCTGCCGATGTCCGACATCGAGCAGCAGGTGCGCCGCGCGTTCTTCAATGTCGTCGCCCGCAACCAGGATGACCACGTCAAGAACATCGCCTTCCTGATGGACCGCAAGGGCGCCTGGCGCCTGTCACCTGCGTTCGACATGGCCTATTCTTACAATCCTTCCGGCGCGTGGACGGGGCAACACCAGATGAGCCTGAATGGAAAGCGGGACGGCTTCGAGGCCGAAGACCTGCTGGCCTTTGCCGGCGTGGGCGGTGTCAAGAGAACGAAAGCCAGGTCGATCCTCAGCGACGTCTCCGCAGCGGTTGGGGCGTGGCGACGTTTCGCGAAGGACGCCGGCGTGCCGGATGCCGATACTGACCGCGTCGGGCGCGCCCAGCGCCGTGAGCTTCTTGCCTGAGAGTGTCCGAAGGCATCCTGCGGCGGCGTGCACCAGGTCACCCGGGGCTGCGCCCCGCAGCCTTCTGGCATGCGCCTGGTTCAGTCCAGGGGGCGGAATGGGTTTAGCAGCCCGCGGCCATCGTTTCGTTTACTTTGAAATTTATCTCAGGAGCGTATCGCAGATACGAATCTAGAATAAATTGTAAAGCTCTGCTGTTCCATCGCTTTATAATTTATTCTATAAACGAAGTATGGCTACGAATTCATCACAAAAACTGAAATCTGTTCTGTTCAACTGGACCCCTCACGGCGTTGTCACCCATCCCTGGCTCAGAGCCAAGGGCGTGTCGCCGGACCTGTCGCGCACCTACGTCCAAAATGGTTGGCTGGAGCGACTCGGGAATGGCACGTTCAAGAGACCGGGCGACCCCCTTTCCTGGCAAGGAGCGCTCCACAGCCTTCAGTCCCAACTGGGTCTTGAAGTCCACGTGGGCGCACTGACTGCGCTCGCGGCCGAGGGCCACCGTCACTATGCGCGCTCCGGAAGGGAGACGGTCTTCCTGTTTTCGGAAACCGGCACGACCTTGCCCAAATGGTTCCGGGAATATGCCTGGGCTGAACGCATGGACCTTACACAGACACGGTTTCTGCCCCAAGGGCTCGGGGTGCGCGCTGCCGACATGGACCGGTTCGTGCTCCAGGCTTCCGCGCCGGAGCGGGCGATACTCGAGGCATTGCACCTCTCCCCCCGCGAGGTTGACCTCATGGAAGCCGCCCAGGTCATGGAGGGACTGCGGACGCTTCGGCCAAAGATAATGCAGGAGCTCCTCGAAGGGTGCACGTCGGTGAAGGTCAAGCGCCTGTTCCTGTACCTCGCCAAGCGCGCAGACCTGCCTGTCGTCCGCCATCTCAATCGGGAAGGGATCTCACTCGGAAGCGGTGAACGGATGATCGTGCCCGGCGGTGTGCACGTTCCCGAGTTCGGATTGACGGTCCCGAGGGAACTTGGCCGCCGCGGATGAAGCGTATCGCGCCCAGGTCCGCCTGCTCCTCGATGTCCTTCCAATCATCGCTGAGGAAAAGGATCTCGCCCTGAAAGGCGCCGCGGCGATCAACCTTTTCGTTCGCAACCTGCCGCGTCTGTCTGTCGACATCGATCTGACCTGCCTGCCAATGGACGGCCGGGACGCCGCCCTTGCCAACATCTCAGCAGCTCTCCTGCGGATCAGGACGGGGATCGATCTTGCGTGGCCGGAACGCCGCACGACGCTTGTTGATCAGGGCGATGGCCTGGAGGTCAAGCTTCAAGTCCAGAGACGGAGGACACAGATAAAAATTGAAGTGAACCCGTCGCTGCGCGGCCATCTTTATGCTGTCCGGCAACTTACCTGCTGCGAGGAAGTCGAGACGCAGTTTGAGGCATTCGTGCAAGTGCCTGTGATCTCGCACGCTGAACTCTACGGCGGAAAACTATGTGCTGCACTGGACCGACAGCATCCGCGCGACCTCTTTGACGTCTACCTCCTGCTCAGTGCAGAGGGCATTGGCGACGATGTTCGCCTCGGACTGATCGCGGGGCTTGTGAGTCACAATCGCCCGGTCGCAGAACTGCTGTCCGGGCAGATGAAAGATCGCCGTAACGCCTTTACCGCTCAGTTCGAAGGGATGACACAGTCGCCCTTCGACTACGGGATGCACAAACAGACCTTCGAGCGGATGCATGCCCAGATATTGAGTTCAATGACCGCCGCGGACAGGACATTCCTCCATACCTTCGAGGCTGGCGAACCGGATTGGAACCTGTTTCCAGAACCCGCAATCCAGCATCTTCCGGCTGTGCGGTGGAAGCTGCTGAACATCCGGAAGTTCAGGCAGGCGAGCCCCGTCAGACATGCCGAAGGTCTGAAAAACCTGCTGCGCGTTCTGGCCTAGAACGGCCGGGGCACTGCGGCCAACGAATGCCCTGTACAGCGCGGTGTACTTACCGGCAAATTTCAGAAGTGCCGGTAAACCGCCCGACCTGTTGGCAGGGACGTCCAGGTCGGCAGGAGATTTATTCCCTGAACGTTCGCGACACCGAATCCGTCAGCGGCTTGACGAGGTAGCTGAGCACGTTCCGGCTCTCAGTACGCAGCATCACCTCGACCGGCATGCCGGGCAGGAGCTGGAAGCTGGAGGCTTCGAGGGCCTCATCCGGGATTTCGACCATCGCTTCGTAGAAAGCGGCGCCTGTAGTTTCATCGATGATGGCGTCGGCGGAGACGGCGATCACCCGGCCGTCGAACTGAGGGGTCTGGTCCTGGTTGAAGGCGCTGAACCGCAGCACGGCGGTCTGGCCAAGGCTGATCTTGTCGATGTCGACGGGGCTGACCCGGACCTTGGCGATCAGGCGGTCATTCTCCGGCACGATGTACATGATGGGTTCGGACGGGCGGATGACGCCGCCGACCGTATGGGCGCGTATTCCGATGACGCGGCCGGACCGCGGCGCGGTGATGTCGAGGCGTCCGGAGCGGTCGAGCAGGGCGAGGCGTTCCTCGGCAAGTTCGCTGATTTCAGTCTGCACGTCGCGCAGGTCGGTCAGCAGGGTTTCGGTATTGCCCTGGTCAAGGCGGGCAATCTCGCTGCGCGCCTCGCCGATCTGCACGCGGGTCGCGGCGATGTCGGAGGTCAATGCGTCCTTCTCGCCCTGCAGGCGGGCGCGGTCGCGCTTGAGGGCGAGGACGCGCGTAATGACGGCCTGACCGCGTTCCATCAGGGTTTCGAACCGGCTGATCTCGTCATCGACGAGGGCGATCTGGTTGTCCTTGGCGGTGATCTCGTTCTGCATGCCGGCAATGCGGGTCTTCAGCTGGTC
>CALGEF010000496.1 GCA_937881755.1 uncultured Acidobacteriota bacterium | reverse complement strand
CCAAGCCGTCGGGCGAGATCATCGAGACGCCGATCATCTCGAACTTCAAGGAAGGCCTCACCGTTCTCGAGTACTTCAACTCGACGCACGGCGCGCGCAAAGGTCTCGCCGATACGGCTCTGAAAACGGCCAACTCGGGCTACCTCACCCGCCGTCTCGTCGACGTCGCGCAGGACTGCATCATCAACGAAGATGACTGCGGCACCAGCAAGGGCATCGAGATCTCGGCGGTTATGGAAGGCGCCGATGTCGTCGTCTCGCTCTACGAGCGCGTGCTCGGCCGCGTCACGGCGGAAGATGTCAAAGGCGTTGACGGCAAGCTCGTCATCCCGGCGAACACCTATATCGACGAAGATGTCGCCGTGGCCATCGAGAAGGCCGCTGTCGACCGGATCAAGGCCCGTTCGGCCCTGACCTGCGAAGCCAAGAACGGCATCTGCGTGGCCTGTTATGGCCGCGACCTTGCCCGCGGCACGCCGGTCAACCGCGGTGAAGCGGTCGGCGTCATCGCTGCCCAGTCGATCGGCGAGCCCGGCACGCAGCTGACGATGCGCACCTTCCACATCGGGGGCGCCGCGCAGGTGGCAGACCAATCCTCGCTGGAAGCCAGCTTCGAAGGCACCGTCCGGTTCGTGGACGGCGAGTACGTCACCCGCAAGGACAAGACGATCATCGTCGTCGGCCGCCGCATGCAGGTCGAAATCGTGGACGGGGAAGGGCGCACACGCCAGTCGTTCCGTCCCGCCTACGGCACGCGCCTGATGGTCAAGGACGGCGCCAAGGTTGCGCCGGGCCTCCTGCTCGCCGACTGGGATCCGTTTGCCCAGCCGATCGTCTCGGAAGTCGCCGGTGAAGCGCGTTTCATCGACCTGGCGGACGGCACGACCATCCGCGAGGAAACCGACGAAGCGACAGGCATCTCGGCACGCGTCGTCATCGACCCGCGCTCGTCTTCCAAGGCCGCTGACCTCAAGCCGACGATCCAGATCATCGGCAAGGACGGCAAACCGGTGAAGCTGCCGAACGGCTCGTCCGCCTCCTACGTCCTGTCGGTCGGCGCGATCCTTTCGGTCTCCGACGGCGACAAGATCGAGCCCGGCGACACGCTGGCGCGCGTCACGACCGGCGGTGCGAAGACGAAGGATATCACGGGCGGTCTGCCGCGCGTGGCTGAACTCTTCGAAGCCCGCCGTCCGAAAGACCATGCGATCATCGCGGACGTCGATGGCCGTGTCGAATACGGCCGCGACTACAAGAACAAGCGCAAGGTCACCATCGTTCCGATGGAAGAGGGCAAGCCGCCGATCGATTACCTGGTTCCGAAGGGCAAGCACCTTGCGGTCCAGGACGGCGACTTCATCAAGCGCGGTGAATTCCTGATGGACGGCAACCCTGCCCCGCAGGACATCCTCTCCACGCTCGGCGTCGAGGCGCTCGCCAACTACCTGATCGACGAAGTGCAGAAGGTTTACCGTCTGCAGGGCGTGCCGATCAACGACAAGCACATCGAGGTGATCGTTCGCCAGATGCTGCAGAAGGTCGAGATCGTTGATGGCGGTGACACGCCGTTCATCGTCGGCGAGCATATCGATGTCGGCGAGTTCGACGATGCCAACGATGTCGTCCGCCGCTCGCGCAAGAAGGACCAGACGGAAGCGACGGCCACGCCGCTCCTGCTCGGGATCACGAAGGCCTCGCTGCAGACGAAGAGCTTCATCTCGGCCGCCTCGTTCCAGGAAACGACGCGCGTGCTGACCGAAGCGGCTGTCCAGGGTAAGATCGACACGCTCGAAGGCCTGAAAGAGAACGTCATTGTCGGACGTCTCATCCCGGCCGGCACCGGCGGCGGCATCCGCCAGTTCCGCCGCGTGGCCGCCGAGCGCGATGCGAAGCTGAAAGCCAAGCGGGCTGCCGCCATGGCCAAGGCCGAGGAAAGCCTCGTGCTGACCGGCCTGCCGGCCCCGGACAAAACCGGCGCCTGATCGTCTCCGGACGCTTGAAACAAAAGGAAAAGCCTGCCAGTTCTGGCAGGCTTTTTCATTTCAGGAGGCCCCCCCCGGTGAACGTCTCGAAAGCCGATCTGATCGGGGCAGGGTGCGCTGCGGCCGCGGCCGTGCTGATCGCCTGGATGTGTTTGCGCAGCTGGGGCGGCGTTTTACCCTTCTGAAGTGTAAATACCGGCGCCGGTTTGCAGCCTGCAAGCCGCTTGGCGCCCTTGACGCGCGCCCTGAGCGAGTCTACACGCCGCCAAATCGTCAGAGAGGTAAACGGGCGTCTGCCCCGCAAGCCGTACCGGCCGCAGCGATGCACCGGTCAATCTGGCCCCCAAATTCCCGCCGTCCCGGATGCCACCTCAGGCCTTCGGGGCAGTTGTCATTATCGGCCCCCGGGCCACAACGCATGAAGAGACATCAGGCCCGATGCCGACTATCCAGCAGCTGATCCGCCACCCGCGCGAGCCAAAGCGCACCCGCACCAAGACGCCGGCCCTCAAGGCCTGCCCGCAGCGCCGCGGCGTCTGCACGCGCGTCTACACCACCACCCCGAAGAAGCCGAACTCTGCGCTTCGCAAAGTGGCCAAGGTGCGGATGACCTCCGGATTTGAATCGCTCTGCTACATCCCCGGCGAAGGCCACAACCTGCAGGAACACTCGGTCGTGCTCATCCGCGGCGGCCGCGTGAAAGACCTTCCGGGCGTGCGCTACCACATCGTGCGCGGCGCCCTCGATACCCAACCCGTCAAGAACCGTAAGCAGCGCCGCTCGCACTACGGCGCCAAGAAGCCGAAGTAAGAGGTCCAGAGCCCCATGTCCCGTCGTCACCAAGCCGAAAAACGCGTCGTCCTTACGGATCCGAAATACAAGGATCTCGTGGTTTCGAAGTTCATGAACCAGATCATGCGCGATGGCAAAAAGTCGGTCGCGGAGCGTATCGTTTACGGTGCGTTCGAACTGGTCGAAACGCGTTCGAAGAAGAACCCGATCGAAGTGTTCCACAACGCACTTGAAGCCGTCGCTCCGTCGGTCGAAGTGCGCTCGCGCCGCGTTGGCGGTGCCACTTATCAGGTTCCGGTCGAAGTGCGTACCGAGCGCCGCCAGGCGCTGGCGATCCGATGGCTGGCCGCTGCCGCCGCGGCCCGCAACGAGAACACCATGCGTGAACGTCTTGCCGGCGAGCTGATGGATGCCTCGCAGGGCCGCGGCAATGCCGTGAAGAAGCGCGAAGACACGCACCGCATGGCCGATGCCAACAAGGCGTTCGCACACTATCGCTGGTAACCAGCACTAATCGTCCGGGCGCAGGAGGTTGCTCGCCCGGGCGAGAAACCCCTTTCCGCTACCTGGAACACTGAACACGAAGGTTTACACCATGGCCCGCGAATACCCGCTGGAGCGCTACCGGAACTTCGGCATCATCGCGCATATCGATGCCGGCAAGACCACGACGACTGAGCGCGTCCTGTATTACACGGGCAAGTCGCACAAGATCGGCGAAGTGCACGATGGCGCCGCTACCATGGACTGGATGGAACAGGAGCAGGAGCGGGGCATCACGATCACCTCTGCTGCGACGACCACGTTCTGGGAGCGCACCGAAGACGGCTCGACCGCGCAGTCGCCGAAATTCCGTTTCAACATCATCGACACCCCGGGCCACGTTGACTTCACCATTGAAGTCGAGCGTTCGCTCGCCGTGCTGGACGGCGCCGTGGTTCTTCTCGACGGCAACGCCGGCGTTGAGCCGCAGACCGAAACCGTCTGGCGCCAGGCTGACCGTTACAAAGTTCCGCGCATCGTGTTCGTCAACAAGATGGACAAGACCGGCGCCGACTTCTTCAACTGCGTCACCATGATCAAGGACCGCACCGGGGCAACCCCGGCACCGATCCAGCTGCCCATCGGTTCGGAAAGTGAGCTTGAAGGCCACATCGACCTCGTCACCATGACCGAATGGGTCTGGGAAGGCGAAGATCTTGGCGCGACCTGGGTCCTGAAGCCCATCCGCGAAAGCCTCAAGGCGAAAGCCGAAGAGATGCGCGCCCATCTGATCGAACTCGCCGTCGAAATGGACGACGCGGCGATGGAAGCGTTTCTCGATGGCAAGGAGCCGGACATTGCATCGCTCCGCGCCCTGATCCGCAAGGGCACTCTTGCCTTGAAATTCATGCCCGTTCTTTGCGGCTCGGCCTTCAAGAACAAGGGCGTCCAGCCGATGCTGAACGCTGTGGTTGACTATCTGCCGGGCCCGCTCGACGTGCCGGCCTATCTCGGCTTCAAGCCGGGCGACGAAACCGAGACGCGCGACATTGCGCGCTCCGCCGATGACAGTCAGCCGTTTGCCGGTCTGGCGTTCAAGATCATGAACGATCCCTACATGGGCACCCTGACCTTTACCCGGATCTATTCCGGCCAGCTGAAGAAGGGCGATGCCTTCTTCAACGCCACCAAGGGCAAGAAAGAGCGTGTCGGCCGCATGGTCATGATGCACGCCAACAAACAGGACGAGATCGCGGAAGCTTTTGCAGGCGACATCGTTGCGCTCGCAGGCCTCAAGGAAACCACGACCGGTGATACGGTCTGCGATCCGGCCCAGCCCGTCGTTCTCGAAACGATGACCTTCCCGCAGCCGGTGATCGAGATCGCCGTCGAGCCGAAAACCAAGGCTGACCAGGAAAAGATGTCGGTCGGTCTGCAGCGCCTCGCGGCAGAAGACCCGTCTTTCCGCGTCGAGACCGATTTCGAATCCGGTCAGACGATCATGAAAGGCATGGGCGAGCTTCACCTCGACATCCTGATCGACCGCCTCCGCCGAGAGTTCAAGGTCGAAGCCAATATCGGCCAGCCGCAGGTGGCGTACCGCGAGAAACTCGGCCGCGCCGCGCTGATCGACTTCACGCACAAGAAACAGTCCGGCGGTACCGGCCAGTTCGCCCGTATCAAGATCGAATTCGAGCCGCTTGAGCCGGGTTCGGGCTTTATCTTCGAAAGCGCGATCGTCGGCGGCGCCGTGCCGAAGGAATACGTGCCGGGCGTCTCCAAGGGCCTCGACATGGCCAAGGAAAACGGCCTCCTCGCCGGTTATCCTGTAACCGACTTCCGGGCCCGCCTGATTGACGGCGCGTTCCACGATGTCGATTCGAGCGTGCTCGCTTTCGAGATCGCAGCCCGCGGTGCATTCCGCGAGCTGAAAGGGAAGGGCGATCCGCGCCTGATGGAGCCCATCATGAAGGTCGAAGTTGTCACCCCGGAAGACTATATGGGTGATGTGATCGGCGATCTTAACTCCCGCCGCGGCCAGATCCAGGGTTCAGAGCCCCGGGGCAATGCCACGGCGATCACAGCGATGGTGCCGCTGGTCAATATGTTTGGCTACGTGTCCAACCTGCGCGGCATGTCGCAAGGCCGCGCACAGTTCACCATGCTGTTCGACCACTATGACGAAGTGCCGCGCGCCGAAGCGCAGAAAATCATCCAGGAAGTCTCGGGCTCGTAAGCCCGGTCCTCAAGTTCAGAACAAAGGAGAGGCCCGATGGGCAAGGCAAAGTTTGAGCGTACTAAGCCGCACGTCAACATTGGCAC
>CALGEF010000495.1 GCA_937881755.1 uncultured Acidobacteriota bacterium | reverse complement strand
TCATGCCGACCGTGCCGCCGTGCAGATGAATGAAGTGCTTCACCAGCGCGAGGCCGAGGCCCGCGCCGCGCTGATCGCCTGAAACGAAGCTGTCAAAGCTGGTGGCGCGCTTGTCGGCTTCGAGACCGATGCCGTTGTCGCGCACACTGAGCATTACCATGTCACCGGCCCGCTGCGCGGCGACTACGACTTCGCCGCCCGCTTCCGTGAAGCGGAGCGAATTCGAGACGAGGTTGAACAGCACCTGCTTGATGCGGCGGGCATCGCCGCGGATCGTACCCAGCTTGCCGGTAATCTCCGAGCGCACGGTGACTTCCGTGTCCTCAGCTTTCGAGACAACCATTTCGATGCCTTCGGCGATCAGATCCTCGAGGTTGACCGTGTCGATGTCGAGATCCATCCGGCCGGCTTCGATCAATGCCAGATCGAGGATGTTCTCGATCAGCTTGTTGAGATGATCGGAGGCCGACAGGATGGCACGGACGTGATCGGTCTGGCGCTCGGTCAGCGCGCCGTTGCGCTGGGTTTCGAGGAGTTCGGCATAGCCGAAGATCGTCGTCAGCGGCGAGCGCAGCTGGTAGCTTACGTTGCGCACGAATTCTGTCTTCAACCGGTCGGCGGCTTCGAAGGCTTCGGCGCGGTCACGCAGGGCGGATTCGACGCGGCGGGTAGCGGTCACGTCGGCGAACGCGATCAGCGTGTTGCCGTCCGGCAGCGGGTTGGTGATGTAGGTGAGCAGCGAGCCATCCGAGCGGCGCATTTCGCCGGTGGTGGCCTGACGCGAGCTGGCAGACGGGTCGGTTATGTGCACCTTGATGGCGTCCCAGATGTCCGCATCGTGGAACAATGGCACGCAGCCTTTGACCACGTCGTCATAGTCCGGCGTGTCCTTGAGAAGATCCGCGGGCAGATCCCAGACCCGCTCGAACGCGCGGTTGTGCAACTTGAGGCGCCCGTCGCTGCCGAAAACGGTGACGGCCTCGTGCAGGTTGTCGAGGGTGGAGCGCTGCGTCTTGATCAGCGCATTGAAGCGCGTCTGCAGGTCGAGCTGGACTGTGATGTCCTTGAACAGCAGCAGCAGGCCGCCCATCGGGTGACGCTGGCGGGTGACCGACAGTGCGCGCCCGTCCGGCAGGGACCACTTGTCCTCCTTCACGCCGTCGAGGTCGAGATAGTAGGAAATCTCCTCGGCGCGCCATTCGGCATAGTTCGGACGGCCAGGAATTTTGCGGCGCTCGCGCAGGCGGTCGAGCAGCTGGCCATGGTTTGGCCGGTCGAGGAGGAAAGCCTCTTCCAGATCCCACATGTCGCGGAAGGCCTTGTTGTAGAAGGTCAGCCTGCGCTCGGCGCTGAAGATGGCAACGGCGTCCGCCACATGGTTCAGCGTCTCGTCATGCGCGCGGACGTGGCGGTTCAGTTCCTCGCGCGCGTTCTCCTGCATCGTTACGTCAAAGGCCATCGCCCCTGCCCCGCCGGACAGCGGGAATGTCAGTACACGCATCGACCGGCGGTCGCCCTTGACCACGATGTTACGCGTCTCGTCATGCTCCTGGCCATCGGAGATCGTCTTGCGGGCCTGCTCGGCCACCGCCTGATCGAGCGTCGTCTGCTCCTCCAGAAGCCGGTCGAGGCTGGAGACGTCCACAGCGGCGAGATAGGCGGGGTTTGCCCATTGAAGGCGGCCCATGCCGGACACACGCCAGGCCGGGAACGGCGCCTTGCGCAGCATGTCGAGGAATGCGGTTGGATCGCGCGCGATCACCTGGCGCGCTTCCTCGAATTTTCCGCGAGCGGAGCTTTCTTCAAGCCCCTTGATGGTCGCGTCGGTGACCCAGACCACGGCGCGCGCGCCAGCTGTGCGGCCATCCGCTTCAAGGAAGCGTCCCGAGGGGCCGATGATGGTCAGGGAGAACGGATTTCCCTGCTCGCGCAACTCCCGCAAGCGGATGCGAAGCGTCGTATCCTGCCCAACCGAGTCGCGTGCTTCCAGATCGGCTATGCCTTCGACGATCCGGACCGTAGGATTGTCTGAAATCGCCGCATCGGTGAAGCTGAGCAGGCCCGCCAGTGCCACCGACGAGCCGAATACGTCCGGCGGCGTGATTTCGTCGCCCTCGACTTCCAGCGCCTCGCCTTGCCAGACGAGGATCACGCCCGGGTGGGCACCTAACACAGATTTAAGGGCGGCGTTTTCGGTCTCCCGGTCGCCGGCCAGATCGCGGTAGCGCTTGGCAGCGCCCCTCGCCCCGTCCGAAACCCGCAAGGCCCAGAGCAGCGCACCAAGGGCCAGCATTGCGGTACCAACCGCCATGATGATGGGCACTTGTTCTGCGTTCATCGGATGGTCGCCTTTCCAAGCGGGGCATCTCGCGCCTGCGGGGGCGCAACTCTGGCAAGTTTATACTGGTTAACGATTGGCCCCGCGAGCGTTAAGGCAGGGTTAATTCCCGGCCTGCGAAGCACGTCCGGGCAGCGCGCCCAAGCTGTAACCAGCTGTTGCATAAACAGCACACCTGCCTAGGGTAACCATCGATAAGCCTGAGGAGGCACCGATCATGCGCCGCACCCTGCCATCGATTCTTTTGGCTGCTGTCCTGCTGGCAGCCCCTCCCGTCAACGCCCAGGCCGAAGATGACGGCGATGACCTCGTGCGCCTTCCTGGCCAGGGGCTGGTCAAGCCGGATACCGGGCCTGCCCAGCGCAACCTCGGCCGCCTCGTCCCCGGCGGCGGCCTGTTTGCGAGCTTTGATGCCAATGGCGATGGCCGGATTTCAGCCGAAGAGCTGGCCGAAGGCACCCGCGCGGCCTTCCTGCTCGCCGATGCCAATGGAGACGGCGAGCTGGTCGCCCTCGAGCAACAAGACTGGGCCGCCGGCCTGCCGACCCGCGACGATACCTTGTCCAATCCCGTCCGGTTCGACCCGAACCTCGACCGGATTGTGAAGTTCGACGAGTTCAAGGCCGTCATCGCGCAGCTCGCGACCAGTTATCAGGACGGCAACGGAGTGATCGAGCTTGCCAAGCTGTCGGCGCCCGATCCCAAACCGGACCGCCCCGACCGGCGCCCGCCGGGCGGGCCGCCGACAGACCGGACAGGCGCCGGCAACAACTGAGGCGTCCTTCGCCGGACATGCCTGCCGCTTGACACCGCCGCTGCGGCGGGCGACCCGCTGACATCCATGACCCGACCTTCCCTTCCCCAAGCGCGCGGCAAACTGATCGAAGGCGCTGCGCTGGCGCCCTACACCTGGTTTCGCGTCGGCGGTCCTGCAGATGTGTTGTTCCTGCCTGAGGACGAGACAGATCTTGCGGGCTTCCTCGGCGCGCTGGACCCGGCCATTCCGGTCACTGCACTCGGAGTAGGCTCAAACCTGATCGTGCGCGACGGCGGCATCCCCGGCGTCGTCATTCGTCTGATGGGCCGTGCCTGGGGCGAAGTTATGAAAACCGGCGAGCTGGAATTGACGGCCGGCGCGGGCGCGCTCGACCTCGCCGTCGCGAAGGCGGCCGCAAAACACGGAATGACCGGCCTTGAGTTCCTGTCCGGGATTCCCGGATCGCTTGGCGGCGCCACACGTACCAATGCGGGCTGCTATGGCCGTGAGTTGAAGGACGTGCTCATCCGCCTGGAAGGCATCAACCGCGCCGGCGAGCGGCGCGTCTTTGGCGAGGGCCATACGCCGGTCCAGTTCAGCTATCGACACACCGACCTGCCGGAAGACCTCATTGTCACACGCCTCGTCCTTCGGGGCTCCGGCACGAGGGACGCGGGTGGAATCGCGGCAGAAATAGAGGCGCTGCAGGCCCGCCGCGCCGAGACCCAGCCGATCCGGGAGAAAACCTCCGGCTCCACCTTCGCCAACCCCGATCCGCCCGGCACACCGGGTCAACGCTCCGCCTGGAAACTGATCGACGCCGCCGGATGCCGCGGCCTGAAGGTCGGCGGCGCGCAGGTCTCGCCGATGCATTGCAATTTCCTGATCAACACGGGCAAGGCCAGTGCTGCCGATCTTGAAGCGCTCGGCGAACTGGTGCGCGCCCGCGTGCTGGAGACGTCCGGCGTCAGCCTGCGCTGGGAAGTACGCCGCATCGGCCGGATCGGACAAACCGGCCCGGTCTAAAAAGTTCCGTTCAGGGACAGCAAGAAAATCAGGCCGCGATCACGTTCTGACACTTCCCGGCGAACGGCCAGGCCGTTTCGATCAGGCGCAAAAACCGTGCGTTCGACCACGTCCCTGTGATCGAGGAAATTACGAACCGCAAAGCGCCCGGTCGCACCCCAGAGGTCCTTGTGCTCGACGAAGACGTCACCCATCCCGTGCAGTTGCCGCTCGAGCCTTCGCTCGCTTCGCGTGAACTCGTGCGTGAAGGCAACCCGCTCGAGCTTTGAGCCCCAGGCAAATTGCGTACCCGGAACATCATGCCGAAACTCGACGTTCACTTCATAGAGCAGGTCATCGCTGATGCGTCGGGACGCGCCCGTGACCGGATCATCTAACCGGGAGTCAATCCATACACCGCGGGCCGTCACTTCGGCGCCCTCGAAACCGAGCGGCGCAAGTTTCAGCGTCGCATCAAGCTCGGCAATCGCCCCCCAGGCTGTGTCGATGTTACCAGGACCGTCGCCGGCGCCGATCGGCACACGGTCAACGATATCCTCGACCTTGTCGTAGGTGATCTTGGCCGTGGCGGCGCCCCACTCCGAAAAATCCTTTTCGGCCTGCAGGCTGGCGCTCCAGACCTGCGTTGGAACAATGTCGGGATTGCCAGCATTGTTGTTGTCCAGCGACAGGTCAGCCGAAGTAACGAAATCGAAGAAGTCGAGCTGTCCGACCTTGCGTTCGATCCGGGTGACGAGGCTGAGCGTTTCGCTGGTTGCCCACGTCACGCTTGCATACCCCTTGGGACGCGTAAACGTGCGGACTTTCTGCGTGTCGCCGGATTGCGAGATTTCCGAATACTCCGCGCCGACCGCCAGCTGCATCGTGAGATCGGTCGCCAGCGACCGCGTATGCGTCAGCATCGCCTCGGCCCGGCGTTCCTCGACGCGTGTATTCGATGTATCGAGCGGCACGGCCACGAACGGCCCGTTGCTGATCGCCTCGGAGAGTTCCGATTCTGCCTCAAGGAAATTGAAGGCACCTTCCGCCGACAGTTGCCACTCCGGTCCTGAAGGCGTCTTCCAGCCATACTCGCTGCGAAGAATGTACTCGCCTGCATCCGTGGTTTGACGAAAGTCCGACCGGTAGAGATCCGAGCCGTCGAGACCGCCTCTGAGGAAGGTATCGTTGAAGGGGCTGCGCTCGCGGCGTGCCAGTCCGATCGCTTTCAGCCTGCCGGGACCGAGGTCGAATCCGACATCGCCGCCGAGTTCCGCGTTCCACTGATCCTCAAGGCTCTCGAACAACCGCCGGCCTTCGGGACCCGCAACTGGAAACACCTGGGCGCGATCCTTGATTTCCTGCCGGTAGGTCGCCGCCTTTCCATTGAGATTGGCCACCATGCCGCCCGGCGGCTTCCAGGCCATCGAGCCCGACAACGACGTTGTATCGACATAGAAGGTGAACTTTTCCTGGCGCAGTTCGAGCGGGTTGCCCGTTCCGTCCGTCACGTTCCGGAAGCCCTGGTTGCCGCGCCGTTCCGGCGCATTGTCCGCCTCCACGCTCCAGCTGACATCGCCGCTGCGGCCGGATAGCGCCAGATTGGCGACGCCGAGCGACGGTTGGAAATCATCGCGCCAGCGCGCCTGCATCTTCCAGGACCCGGATTGGCGGGCCTCGCCCGATGTCACGACATTGATCGCCTGGCCGGATAGTCCGGGCACCCCGAAGACGCTTGCATCCGCAACTTCGATCCGCTCGACCTGTCTTGCCGGAACCCGGCCGAGCGCCGCGCTCGCACCATTGGACTTGCCGGAGACGCGCTGGCCGTTGATCAGCACGTTGCCGCTGGCCTGGCCGAAGCCGCGCGAGTCGCTATCATCCTTGGATATCGACACGCCCGGCACACGTTGGACCATATCCAGCGCCGTGCGCGGCGCAAACCGGGCGAAATCTTCCAGCGTCAGGATCGTCCGGTCCTGCGGACCGGCGTCGTCCATCGTGTCAGAAACTGTCTCAGCTAATGCTGGCGCACCCAACGGAGCTACGGCCAGCGCCGCCGCCACATGGCTCAAGAACTGTCGCAACTCTACCATCCCGACTGGCGTCTCCCACGCTTTCCAGTGGACCTTTTCCCACGCCGAAGTCCAATGATTTCGGATAGCAAGGCGTCCCCGACTGGCGCTTTCTCATTTCGGTCGCCAGCCCTGCCCGCTTGGCGGGCCGTCCTTCGGGAAGCCTCAGAACCTGCCTTTCAGTTCGATCGTGAAAATCGGACCGAACGCGGGCGCCTATTCCTCGGAGCGCCCCAGTGCGCCGTTGCTGTCCGGTCCATAGACTTCCCGGCAGAACGGGTCGCGCTGGTGCGCTGCGAGGAAGACGCGCCGGCCTTCAGGGCCGCCTGCGGGAAAGCTCCTGGAGACCTGCTTCTGGTGTCCTTCGAAGAGTTGGGCCGTGGTATTGAAATTCGCGACCGTGCCGCTGGCCGGTTTCCAGGCCAGTGATCCGGATACGGAGATATCAACCTCGATGGACGCGAAATCCTAGTCACGTCTTTCGACCAGCATCCCGGTGGCGTCCCAGATGTCGCGCCAGCCAGCGTATCCGCCGCGTCCCGGGTCGCTCCCGGCCTCGAGGGTCCGGCTCAGCGCACCTTCGGCACCGGACAGCGTGACGTTCAGTTCGTCAGGCTTGGCGGCAGATTTTCGCGGGTGCGCCATTTGTAACGCCAGACGCCATCGAGCGCACCCTTGCCTTCAGTCACGACGTTGACGACCTTACCGGAGAGGCTGGCAATATCCGTCTGCGCGCCGTCGAGCACTTCGATACCGATAACCCGTGTGAGAGCTATACGGTCGAGCGCCGCCTAGGCGCCATTTGATTTTGCCGGGACCCGCTGACCGTCGATCAGCACATTACCGCGCGCCTGGCCGAAGCCGCGATTGCCACCGTTATCGCTCTGAATGACAAAACCGGTCACGCGGCGAACCATGACCAGGACGTTCTGGGTGTTGAACTGCGCGAAGTCAGCGGGCGTGAATACGGTACGGTTCGTTTCGGCAGGAGGCATCGCAGCTTCCATCTGGACGATGGCGACGGACTGGCCCACCAGCACAATCGCGGCAGCGGTGCCGAACAGGATTCGGTGCACCGGCATTTCAGTGCCTCCCCCCGGGCGCCCATCGAAGTCCTGCAGAGGTTCCGAGGTGTCTGCCGTTTTTCAGTATTAATTTATTGTTTATCGATACGCTCTGCTTATGTAATCCAAGCTTTTCGCGCGCCACGAGATGATTTTTCTGTAATCCGCCGGAATTGGGCCCGACATACGACGTGTCCTCCTCTTTAAGCTGGTGTTCACCGCAGCGATCCATGACGGACGCGGAGGCTAGAACGCGTCTCAGAAGGAGCAGGCATGAAACGGGTGGCGGTTATCTATGGCGGCTGGTCTTCGGAGCGCCCCGTATCCCTTTCCTCCGGCCGGCAGATGGCGGAAGCGGCGCGAAAGGCCGGCTATGACGTCACTGAAATCGACGCGACGCGCCAGCTCGCGCGCCAGCTGACCGAAGCCAAGCCGGACGCCGTGCTGAACGGCCTGCATGGACCCTGGGGCGAAGACGGCTCTGTGCAAGGGCTGCTCGAAGTCATGGGCCTGCCCTATTCCCATTCCGGCGTGCTCGCTTCGGCCCTCGCCATGGACAAGCTGAAATCGAAAGCCGTCTACAGGCAGGCCGGCCTCGACGTCGCCGAAGACCGCCGCGTCACGCGCGCCGAAGCCGCCGCCGCCCACCCGCTGCCCCCCCCCTATGTGATCAAGCCGGTCAACGAAGGCTCGAGCTTCGGTGTACTGATCGTACGCGATGGGGCAAATGGCCCGCCGCAGGAACTGACCGGACCGAACTGGCGTTACGGTGATTATCTGATGGCGGAGGAATACATCCCCGGCCGCGAGCTGACAGTCGCCGTACTGGGCGACCGCGCGCTCGCGGTGACCGAGATCACGACCTTAAGAGACTATTACGATTTTGATGCAAAATACGCGGCTGGTGGATCGCAGCATGTGATCCCTGCGGATCTGCCCGCGCATGTGACCAAGGCGGCGATGGATGCATCGCTCACGGCTCACCTTGCATTGGGCTGCCGCGGGGCCACGCGCTCGGACTTCCGGTACGATGAGAAGAAGGACCGCCTCGTGATCCTCGAAACCAACACCCAGCCCGGCATGACGCCGACCTCGCTCGTTCCCGAGCAGGCGGCATATATGGGCATGAGTTTCGTGGACCTCGTCGCCTGGATGATCGAGGACGCCTCATGCCAAAGATAGAGCGCAACCAGACCGTGCCCTCGGGCCGCCGCCGTCCGGCGACCATCATCGACGAGACGACGGGCGAGGAAGTCCGCGTCTCCTCGATCATCTTCGGCGTCGTGATGCTGGTCGCGATCCTTGTGGCCACTGCCGCCTGGATGGGCGGATCGATGTCGCAGATCGGCGCCCGGTTCGGCGGCTTCATGGACGATACGTCGCGCCTTGTCGGCATCGATGTGAAAGATGTGTCCGTTCTCGGCCTCGAGGACAATGCTGCGCTCGCCGACGAAGTGCGCGCCGCCGCCATGATCGAGCCCGGCGAGAACATGTTCCGCGCCGATCCGCACCTGATCAAGAGCCGTGTCGAAAGCACCAGCAAGGTGCTCAACGTGCGCGTCCACCGCCTCTGGCCAGGCCAGATCGTCATTCTCGCCGACGCCGCCGATCCGGTGGCCCTATGGCATGACGGCCGCCAGTGGCAGGTCGTCGACGGCCTCGGCCGCCTGCTGCCGGGCGCCCGCGCAGAAGATCACCCGGGTCTCTTGCGCCTCGCCGGCCAGGGCGCGCCGGAAGCCGCCCCGCAGCTGGCTTCCGCACTGGCCGCCGCGCCCGATATCAACGGCCGCGTTGCGGTCGCCACCCGGATCGGCACGCGCCGCTGGGACATGCGCTTCATCAATGGCGTCACCGTCCGCCTGCCGGAAGACCCGGGCCTTGAGCCCGCCATCCAGCGGCTGGCGAAACTGCAAGTGCGCACCGCGCTCACACAGCGCCCGCTGGAAATGATCGACCTGCGCAGCCATGGACGCGTCTATCTCCGCCTGGCCGAAACCGCCATTGAACCGGCCCCTGCCCGCGAGGCCGCAGAGAAAACCTGATGTCCGAACTCTCTTCCAGGCGCCTCGCCCGCCTCAACGGCCGCTCCAGCGGCACGGTCGCAGCACTGGACATCGGCTGCTCGAAAACCACCTGCCTGATCGCCCGTCCGGATGCGGACAATCCGCGCCGGATGACCATCATCGGCGCCGGCCGTCAGCAGACGCGCGGATTCGCGGGTGGCACGATCACCGACATGGAAGGGCTTGAACGCTCCATCCGCCTTGCGGTCGAAGATGCTGAACGCGAGGCAGGCGAGCCGATCTCGGAAGTGATCCTGGGTATCACCGGCCCGAAACTCTCGTCACGCCTGTTAACCTCCAGTATAGACATTGGCGACCGGGTGATCACCGCTAGGGATGTGCGCCGCCTCCATGGCCAGGCCCTGACGCGCGCCGCCCAGTCCCCGACACACCGGCAGGAAGACATCCTCTCGGCCTGGCCCGTCGTCTACACGATCGACAAGGCTGCCAGCCGCGTGCGCCAGCCGGTCGGCATGATCGCCGGCATGCTGGCGGTCAAAATGTCAATCGTCTCAGCCCCGCGCGCCATCGTGAAGAACCTGGTGGAATGTGTCGGCCGCGCCCATCTCGGCGTCCGCCAGCTGATTCCGTCCGCCATCGCCAGCGGCGCCGGCACGCTGATCGAGGACGAAATCGAGAACGGCGCGGTCTGCATCGACCTTGGCTCCGGCGTCACCGCCGTCTCGG
>CALGEF010000494.1 GCA_937881755.1 uncultured Acidobacteriota bacterium | reverse complement strand
GCAGTTCGCTTTCGGTTTTTTCCGCCGCGAGCCTGTCGGCCAGCACGCCCGCGCCGTGGACCCAGCCGGTAATCGCGCCGAACCTTTGTTGCGCGCCGCCGAGGACGTCAGCGACGGCAGCGCTGTCTCCGGCGTCCAGCGGGATATAGGCTGCACTCGCGCCAGCCGCGCGTATCGCCTGCAGGGTTTCCCGGATTTCGGCTCCGGCCAGCAGGTTACGCGCAGTGCGATCGATTGCGGCCGGCGCGACGCGCTGCCCCGTCTGGCGGCTGCGCTCCACCAGCAGGCCGCGCAGTGTTTTCAGGTCATTCGTCAAGGGCAGGGCATCCGGCCAGGGTGTTTCGTCCGACCGTCCGGCAAGCAGGATGGTGCCGCCTGCTGCCCGTGCCAGCTCGACGGCGCAGGCAGCGGTGACGCCGCGCGCGCCGCCGGTGATGAGCCACACCGATGGCTCCGCAGCTGGCAGGGAAGATGGCGGCGCAACCGGGGCGCCGGGTTCTGCCGTCAGCAACTCTCCCGATGCCTCTATCACGCCGTCCGCGTGGCCCTGCCGGACACCCTGGGCGACCTGCGCGGCGCCCCCGCCTGGGATCGTCCACGCGAAAGTCTGCGTGCCCGGCCACTCCTTGCGCAAGGTCCGGCTCAGGCCTTCGAGGCCGGAATAAAGGCCGGCGCTCTGCAGCAGGATGATCACCCCGCTGTTGCGGCGCGCGGCCCTGGCCGCCTGCAGTGCGCACCAGTGGCGCTGTTCGTGGGATTGCGAGGTGGTTCCTTCAGTCAGGATGGCGCCGTCGGCGGAGCCTGAGGGCTGCTCCACGCGTCGCACATCATATCCAAGCTCTGACAATGTGCCCGCGATTGCTCCGGCCAGATCGGGGTTGGCATTGGTCACTTCAAGGGATGCACCCGGACGCAGGCGGAAGGCCTCTGCGGATCCGGCATGGCGCCAGACAACCGGGCGTACATCACACCGGTACGGCGCAACGTCAGCCTGGGGCAGATCGGGACGGTGGGAAGCCCATGCCTCCCCGCCATCCCTCAGCCGAAAAAATCGGCAATCTTCCGGATTGTGCGCAGTTCAGCCAGATGTTCCGGGTCGACTTCCGGCAGAGACGGATATCTGTCACGAAGCGACGACAGGATTTCGACCTGTTTGATTGAGTCCACGCCGAGTTCGCCTTCAAGATCCATGTCATCTTCGAGCATGTCCGTCGGATAACCGGTTTTCTCGGCGATCAGCGCACGGATGACGTCAGGAGAAACCAGCAGGCTGGAAGCAGCAGGGGGCGCGGCGCCTGTTGTCTCTGCGCGCGCAGGTGTTGCCGGTGCAGGCGATGAACGGCCACCCGGCGCGGCTGCGTCGATCATCGCCGCGATGGCAGCAATGGTGCGCAGCTCGACAAGCCGCTCTGGCTCGATTTCAGGCAGATGCGGGAGCCGGTCGCGCAGCGAGGACAGGATCTCGACCTGCTTGATCGAGTCGACCCCCAGTTCGCCCTCAAGGTCCATGTCAGCGTCCAGCATGTCAGGCGGATAGCCGGTCTTCTCAGAAACGATTGCGCGCACGATGGCAGCAGAGTCCAGGACCGAAGGGGATGCGCCGGTCGGCGTCTGCGCAGGCTGCGCCAGGACCGGAGCTGGCGCGGCCGGCGCTTTGTCAGGTTCAGCGGCAAAGGCATGCGCGCCGCCGGAGCCGTTGACCTTCGGCCGGGGCGCCTCTGCAGGTGCGGGCGCAGGGGCTGGAGCAGTTGCGGGCGCGAAGACGGGCTGGGGTGCCGGTTGCGGGGCCGCTGCGCGCGCTGCAGCGAGCAGCTGCGGTTCGGTCTGAACTGCGCCCGCCTGGCCGAGCAGGATAGCGGCTGCGTTCAGGTAGGCCTTGTGGCCGTCCGCGATCGCATTGAGATAATTCTGATGCTGGTTTGAAACTTCCTGCCAGATACGTTCCGCCGGCGAAGTGATCTCAACCCGCCCGGCACTTTGTGCGACAGGGCTTGGCGGGGCTGCAACGGGGTGCCGGCCATTCTGATCGGGCATGGGAGGTTCGGTCCTTTGATCGGGCGATGGAGGGTGAGGGGTTGCGGACATCTGCAAGGCTGCAGCTGCATTGGGAGGCGCGCGTCCGGCGGCGCCGTCCTTGGGCGGGTACGGGCGATCATAATTTGCGCCTGTGAGGAAGACGGCGTGCTTCGACGGCGGAGGCTTCGGATTGGGGGCCGGGGCGTGCGCATAGAGTGAGGCAAGGTCGAGTTTGACTCCCGCAGCGGCGAGAGCGCCTATGCTGCCCAGGAACTGGGACACGCCATTGGTGCGCTTGTTGTCGAGCGACAGGACCGTGCAGTCGCGGCTGCCAAGCGTATCGCAGACGAGGCCCGCAACGACATTGCCAGGTCCGACTTCTATGAAGATGCGGACGCCGGCCGCGTACATGGCCTCAACCTGCTCGCGGAACAGAACCGGCGACGCAATTTGAGACGCCAGAGTGCCCGCCAGCTCCCTGGCGCTGGCTTTGTAAGGCTGCGCCGTCGCGTTGGCGTAGACGGGCAGGGAAGGGCGTTTCAGCTTCAACCCCTCGAGCGTGCCGCGGAAGGGCGCCACAGCGGGTTCCACAATCGCGGAATGGAACGCCGCCGCGACCGGCAGGCGGCGCGCCTTGATCCCTTCCTGCATGCACCGTTGCTCGGCTTGCTGAACAGCACTCACGGGGCCGGACAGCACGACCTGACTTGGGCCATTGTCGTTGGCGATGACAAGGTCACCGCCGATTTCCTTCACAAGCGGCGCAATGCGGCTGGCCGGACACTGGACCGCCAGCATCGCGCCTTCGGTCGTATCGGCTGCCTTCGCCATTTCCCGGCCGCGGGCTGCAGCGATGGTCAGTGCGGCGTCGCGGTCAAAGGCACCGGCATAATGCAGCGCCATGATCTCGCCGAAGCTATGGCCACCCGTCATATCGGCTTCGACGCCGAGCCCTTCGAGCAAGGCAAGGTGCGCAAGGGACACGGCGGCAATGCAAGGTTGGGCATGCTGCATCAGGGTCAACCGCTGCTGCTGGTTGCCAAACTCCACCTGGTCGAACGCTGCGGGCGGAAAGGACAGCTTGTGCAACTTCAGCGGGCCGGTCACCGGATGGCTCGCCGCGAAATCCCACAGCGCCCGCGCGGCGGGAAAAGCCATCGCAAGGTCTGACCCCATTCCGGGATACTGGCTGCCCTGCCCGGAGAACAGGAACGCTATTCTGCCTCGGTCCGGCGGCGAAAGCGAAGCCGAGCAGCCCTGAGGCAACGGCGCCTTTCCGAATGTTCCGGTTGTGAGCTGCGCTGCGAGTTTTGCCGCTTTGGCGGACAGATCCTCCGGGCCTGTTGCAACGATGGCTGCACGAGCCAGCGCATGTGACTCGAAACGCGCGTGTGTAGCGCCGGCCTGCCAGGCAAACGCATCTTCTGCTGGCGGAGCCTGTGAGAGTTGCGAAAGTGCATCTGCAAGGCTCATTGCATCAGAAGCACTGAAGAGGAAAAGCTCTGACGGATGCACGCGCGCGGGCCTGGTGGCTGTCGGGCCGGTGTATTCTTCGAGCGTGACGTGAAAGTTCGATCCGCCGAAACCGAACGAACTGACGGATGCGCGGCGCGGCCGTGTGCCTGCAGTAACCCAAGGACGTGCTTCAGTGTTTACATAGAAGCAGGCGCTTTCGCGGATCGCATCGGCCGGCTCTTCGATCTTGATTGTTGGCGGAAGGACCTTGCGGCGAAGGGACTCGACCGCTTTGAGCAGGCTCGCGGCTCCCGCCGCGGCTTTGGTGTGACCGATCTGGGATTTGACGGAGCCGACAGCGCACCACGGGCCGTCTCCTTTGTCCGCCTCTCCGAAAACAATGTGCAGGCCTTCGATCTCTGCCCGGTCACCCGCCCTGGTACCCGTGCCATGCGCTTCAACGAGGTCGACGGTTTCCGGTCCGTATCCAGCCTGTTCATAGGCGCGCCGCAGCGCGCGGGCCTGGCCGGATGGAAGCGGCGTGTAGATCGCGGTTCCCTTGCCGTCTGACCCACCCCCAATGCCGCGAATGACGGCATGGATCTGGTTGCCGTCGTGCTCGGCATCGTCAAGGCGGCGCAGGGCGAGCATGCCGATGCCTTCGCCGAGCATGGTGCCGTCCGACTTGTTCGAGAACGGACGGCAGTCGCCGGTCGGCGACAAGGCGGGCGTCTTCGAAAAGCACATGAACATCAGGATGTCATTGAGCGCGTCGACACCGCCTGTGAGAACCATGTCGGAATCGCCAGCGCGAAGCTCATGCATCGCTATTTGCAAGGCGGAAAGGCTGGAGGCGCAAGCGGCGTCGGTCACGTAGTTGCTGCCGCCCAGATCGAGACGGTTTGCGATCCGGCCGGCGACGACGTTTCCGAGAAGGCCCGGAAAAGTGCTTTCCTTCCACTCGGCATAATGGCTCTCGATGCGTGTCGCAATGGCCTGGACGTCGGGTTCAGCAAGCCCATACTGACGCAGTCCGTTCACCCATGTGGGCCGCTGGAGCCGCCCGGCCATATGTGCCGTCAGTTCGGTAGCCGAGGCGACGCCAAGGATCACGCTCGTGCGCGAACGGTCGATCTTGCCGCCGCTGTCGCGCTCGGCGTCGTCCAGCGTCATCTTGGCGGCGACAAGTGCCAGCAGCTGGGCCGTGTCAGTCGTCTGCAATTGCGCGGGCGGTATGCCGAAAGCGAGCGGATCAAAAGCTACAGGCGAGAGAAAGCCGCCGCGGCGGCCATATGTCCTGTCCCTGGTGAGGGGGTTTGCGTCATAATAGTCGTCGATCAGCCAGTGGGTTTCCGGCGTGTCACTGATCAGGTCTCTCGCCTCGACAATGTCGCGCCAGAAACCGGTTGTGTCCCCGCGGCCCGGAAAGATGGCGCCCATGCCGACGACGGCAATCGGATCGGCAACGCGCCTGGAACGGATGGGAGGGCGCTGAGTCATGGCTTACTCGAACAGGCGGGGGGTATAGGAGAACAGTTGCGGCGCTACAGCGATTCCGGCGGACCGGAGTTGCCCGGCGCGGGAGATGCGTGCTGCACCCTCAAGCAGGTTCAGGGCGATCTGGCGCACTGTGCGCGCTTCCACGGGCTCCAGCGCCGTGCCGGCGACCCACTCGTTGAACGCGCCCATCGCCGGACCGCACCAGATCTGGTAATCGGCCGTCCGCCGGGGATCGCCTTCGCGTGCCCATTGCGCGCCCTGGAAAAGGTAGCGCCGCGCGACAAGCGCAAGACGCTTGTTGCCGTCGCTTTCGGCCTTCTTCGCCTCAGCCGGGTTGACCCGCCGGATATAGGACTGCGTCTCGCCCCAGGCCGCTTCGAAGGGCTCTCCAAGCACATCGTCGATCCATTTCCGGTCCGGCGCGGGCAGCGTCTCATAGCTCGCGCCGCTGCGGTAAAAGCCGTGCAGCTTTCTGCCGCGCATCGCGAACAGCGTTCCCCGCTTGAGCACCTGAACTTCAACGCCTTGTTCAAACATGTCGGCCGCCGGCGCCATCGCGACGTCTGCCGGGCCGGCTTTCGCGAGCAGTTTCCGGCCAGCCTCCGAAAGACCGGACTCGACGGCGCTCTGATTGATCGATCCCGTAAGCACGTAGGCGGCGCCCATCTGGAAGGCTGCCGCGACCGCTGAAGGCGTTGCAATCCCTCCGGCGAGCCCGATACGGATCATGCTTTCATCATACCCGTGGAGCGCACAGACGCGGGCGCGCGCGGCGCTGAGCGAACTGAAAAGGACCGAAGCCGGCCGGTTGTCCGTGTGGCCGCCAGAGTCAGCTTCTGCGGTGATCTCGGCTGCGACCGGGACCTTCGCGGCGAGGTCGGCCTGGAGCTGGGAAATCTTTCCCGCCGCGACCAGTTCCCGAAGCATTTTCTCCGGAGCAGGCGACATGAAAGGCTCTGCGACTTCCGCCCTGGACACCTTGGCAAACACGTGATTGCGCCGCTTGATGGTCCCGTCCGAACCGCGTTCGAGCCCGAGCGCGGTGTATCTCACCACGTCAGGGGTCAGGCGCATGAACGCCGATGCCGAGACGCGCCGCACGCCTTCCGCAAGGAACAGGTCGACGATTGCCGCTTCCTGCCCCGGCTCCTGCGGCGAATGGATCAGGTTGGCGCCCCACGCCGCCCTATCGGGCCCCAGAGCGGCCTGGATCTGTTTGACACCGGCCCTGATCTCGGCCAGCGGCAGGCCAGCGCTTCCATAGAAACCCAGACACCCCGCACGAACGGCTTCGATCACCATGCGCGGCGTCGCGATGCCCCGCGCCATCTCGCCGACAACATAGCAGAAACGCGCCGGATGCTCAGCCAGCAAAGCGCGGTCGCCCAGCCACTCGGGATAGATACCGGGCAGGCAAGAAGCCTGCGGATCAGCGGGGCGGCCGCCGCCGACCGTGACGATCGAAGGAACCTGCGCCGCATCGTAGGCGAGCCAGACTGCGGCGCGCGGAGTTTCTACGGCTCTCTTCAAGAGACCTTGCACGCGATGTTTGCCCTTCTGGCCCGGCCCCGTTCCGGATACCGCTCTCCCGCTGCACTAAAGGCTGCATCGGACTAAGGCTCAACTGGAAATACCAGATTTAGATGAAACATTATCGGGCGCTCGAACAGAGCACAACTTCTGATCGTAATCTGGCGACTAGGCCGCAGGTAAATTTCGCCCTCGCGCATTATAGGCGTGCCGGAGCCGCGAGCTTGCAATGTTGAAGGCTCAGGCCTAGAGCGGACTTGTCACTGGGGAGTAGCCAGTCGTCCGCAAGGACGAGCCACCGTGTCAACATGCTCGGCCGGGAGGCCGTGGTGCAGTGGAAGCGGGTAACCGTTTGGGCGAGACCAATGGCATCATTTCTCCGCCCAAGGCCGGGCGGCGAGAATGATGTCACTTGGATCTGCAACGCCGCCCGGCCTGGAGACTGCCACATGGAAGCTTTGTTCACGTCCACAGCCGTCGTGGCTCTCGCCGAAATCGGCGACAAGACCCAGCTGCTGGCGATCATCCTCGCCGCCCGTTTCAAGAAACCGCTGGCTATTATTGCAGGCATATTCGCCGCGACGATTGCCAACCACTTCCTGGCCGCCCTCGTCGGTGCGCAGGTGGCCTCGATCCTCGACGGCCAGTGGTTGCGCTATCTGGTCGCCGCCTCCTTCGTTGCGATGGCCGCCTGGACGCTTATCCCGGACAAGCTGGACGACGACCCGGAACCAGAACCGGCACGGTTCGGGGCCTTTGCCGCGACCACGATTGCCTTCTTCCTGGTCGAGATGGGCGATAAGACCCAGATCGCGACGATCGCGCTCGGCGCCCGGTTTCATGATGTCCTGGCGGTCACCATGGGCACCACACTGGGCATGATGATCGCCAACGTGCCGGCAGTTTTTCTCGGCAGCCAATTGCTGAAGCGCGTGCCGCTCAGAATTATCCGCTGGATCGCGGCCGGTCTGTTTCTGGCAATTGGCTTGTGGGTACTGGCTCAGACTACCGGACAGTTTGGTTAGATCGGGCAGAGGAGGAGCCAGCAGATTTCCGGGTATGATCTCAGGCACATCCACGATCGACCGTGGCCGGGCTGTTTCCAGGTTCTGCGAGAAAGAGCCGCTGAATAGTCAAAGCTCATGGCGAATGGCATCCGCAATCGTGCTTTGTGCCCGAAGGTTTGCGAGGGCGCGCTTGTGCCTACGGGCCGCGCGTATGCTCCATCCACACAATACTACGGAGGCAGCCGCCGCGATCCAGATGGCAGCCGGATGGCTCTGAACGCCAACGTTCGGCAGCACTCCAGCCTTTCCAAGGCCAAGCCCTATGACAAGGCCCAGCGGCCCGCCCATATAACCCAGTCGCGCAAGGAAAAGGCCGGTTTGGGAACGCCGCTGCACGAACGAGCGGTAGGCCTCGACCGTATCTGCCTGCATCCGCCACACTTTTCGCCTGAGTTGTATCGTGATCGCGGGCCATGCGATGGCGAAAACTGCCAGCCCGATGAAGATGGTTTGCGCGACACCTTCCGCCCGTGAGGCCCATACGGCGAAAACGCCGCTCATCGCCAAAGAGACGAGCGCTTCAAGCCATGTTTCCCGCCGCAACACCCGCTGTTCCTGACGTACCTGCGCCCGCAACTGGTTGACCGAAAGGTCGCCGACAGGGGCGGCCCGCCAGGCCGCACGCATCGCCTCAAGCTGGTCGTCAATGTCCATCATTCTGGATCCATCACCTTGCGCAGCATGTCGCGCAGCCGCGTGACGCGCGTGAAGACCGCACCTTCACTGATGCCGAGTGTCTCAGCTATCTCGCGGGCCGAGAAATCATCGAGATAGAGGGTTGCCACCTCCCGCATGCCATGCGGAAGCCGGGACACCGCCACCTGCAACCGTCGGCCCAGATCTGCGCGAACGACCGCGTCGTCAGCCGCTTCGGCTTCATCCTGAACCGTGTCTGAGATCTGGTCGTGCTTGGGTGCGCGGATGGCCCGCCGCACATGGCTAACACAGACATTGTGCGTCACCCGCGCCACGAATGTCCGCAAGGAGCAATCCTGACGCCAGGACGGCGCTGCGCGCCAGAGCGCGAGGGCCACTTCCTGCCGCAGGTCATCCCGGCACGCCGGATTGCTTTCCATGCCAGCAATGATCCGGTCGATCATTGCGGCATGCTCGGCAAGCACCTGGTCGAAGATGTCCGACACACCCGATGTCACGCCAGAGGCTTGGACAACTGCTCGGCGCGCCCGGCGCTGGCGCGCAGGAAGGCTGCCGCCACGCGAAGGGAGAGCCACCAGATCGGCAAGAACAGCAGGCAGATCAATATCCAGTATACAAGAGGCCCCTGGACAAACGTAAAAATGGCTGAGGCGACTGGCGTTACGATATCTGGTAGCCCGAAGAAGATCAGGGTGTTGTTGAAAGATGCGAAAGCCTTGAAGAGAAGCATGCCGGGCGCCAAGGCAAGATAGTGGAATGCAGACTTTGGCACATTCCGCTCCGAAAAGGGGTTCAGGTAGATCCAGTTGAACATCGCACGTGCAGGCTGGGAGATGTAACGCTGGTCAATACGCCGGCGATTTCGCCAAGCCCAGGTAAGCATGAAGCTTGTAAATGCGAGCATAGCAGCATTGACCGCAAAAAATTGCACGGTCTTGAGACCACCGTCCCCGGTCGCCATCTTATGGTTGAATTCATAAGCGCCTGCCGCGACACCCAGAAGCGTGGATGCGAAGTCCGCACCGGTCAGCGCGATGAAGCCAGCGATATAAGCCCAAAACCATTTTTTCATCGGAACCTCCTGCTGAAGCCCCAATAGTCGCTGCCCGGGGAAAAACCTTTCATCGTGCCGGAACCTAATCCCGGCCAGGGCCCGGACTCGTACTGGGCCTTTCAACTTGACCGGGGCGGGATGACGGGCCCGGCGCCGCGGTCCTCCAGCCACTCGCGAAGCTTCTGGGTGTCATATCCTTTGTCAGCGACGAGATGTGCGGTCGGCGGAAGGGCCGTCAGGCACGTCTTTGCTACTTTGCAATCATGCACGTTTCCGGGCTTCAGCATCAGGACGAGCGGGCCGCCGTGTCCATTGCAGACGGAGTGGAGCTTTGTGTTGCGGCCGCCTTTGGAGACGCCGGTACCATGCGCCAAGCCCCCTGTATCATCCCGCTGGCAATCCGGAAGCGTAACGGGCGGCCAGAGATCCTGCCACCGACAGATCCTGCCGCATCAAACGATGCCGCGGTGGAGACCCATGTGCTGCGCGCCGTCGCCAATGCATGGAGCTGGCAGCGCAAGCTCGAGGCCGGGCAGGCGAGCACCAATCTCGACCTGGCCCGCACCCAGGAGATCTCCGACCGCTACATCGGCCGGATGATCAAGCTGGCCTATCTGCCCCGTCGGCTGTCGAGAAACTGCTGCTGCAGCGGAGCCTATTAACGGTGTCGATCAAGGACCTGATGGCCATTGCCGACCCGCCGTGGG
>CALGEF010000493.1 GCA_937881755.1 uncultured Acidobacteriota bacterium | reverse complement strand
CCCAGCGCCTTCATGTACCCGAGGAAATCCGGATAGCTCGTGTCGATCATCGACACATCGTCCACGCTCACGGCCTTAAGCGCCGCGGTGCCCATCACCAGCGCGCTCATGGCGATGCGGTGATCGTGCCGCGTCTCGACGAGGCCACCGCCCGGCACCGGCCCGCCGCAGCCCTGCACCGTGAAGCCGTCCGCCGTCTCCTCGACGCCGACCCCGTTGACGCGCAGCATCGCGACGATCGCCCTGATCCGGTCGCTCTCCTTCACGCGCAGCTCGTCGGCGCCGGTTACCCGCGTCTCGCCATGGGCGAAAGCGGCCAGCACCGCCAGGATCGGGAACTCGTCGATCATCGAGGCAACGAGACGCTCGGGCACGGCGATGCCTTTCAGGCCGGCATAGCCCGCATGCAGGTCGATCAGCCGCTCGCCCGCCGCCTCGCCGCGCTCCTCGGCGCCGAGATGCGCGCCCATCAGGTTCGCCGCGTCGTAAAAGCCGGAGCGTGTCGGGTTTGACATTACGCCTTCAACCATCACGTCGCCCTGCAGCGAGAGGATGCCCGCTGCGAGCAGGAAGGCCGCCGAGGACGGGTCGCCCGGGATTGCGGTGTCCAGCGCGAACAGGGGCTGCTTGCCCTCAATCGAGATTTCCGCCGTCCCGCCGGGCGCCACTTTGAAGCCGAGCTTCCCGCCGAACCCCTGCAACATCCGTTCGGTATGGTCCCGTGTCGCCTTTGCTTCCACGACCGTCGTCGTGCCGGCGGCGTTCAGCCCGGCCAGCAGCACGGCGGATTTCACCTGTGCGCTCGCCTGCGGCGGGGCGTAGCGGATGCCCTTCAGCGCGCTGGAGCCCGTCAGCGAGAAGGGCAGGCGCCCGTCCGGCCCGGCCGTGTCCTTCATTCCCATTTCGCGAAGGGGGTTCAACACCCGGTTCATCGGCCGGGAGGACAGGGACGCGTCCCCGCGCAGCTCCCCCGTGAGGTCAAAGCCGGCCATCACCCCCATCATCAGGCGCGACCCGGTGCCCGAGTTGCCGAAATCCAGCCCGTCCTTCGGTGAGGCCAGGCCCTTCGTGCCCACCCCCCGGACCTCCCAGGCGCCAGGGCCGGTGCGGGCCACTTCCGACCCCATCGCCGCCATGGCGAGGCCGGTGCGGATCACGTCGTCGCCTTCGAGCAGGCCGGTGAACCGGCTCACCCCGGAGGCCAGCCCGCCGAAAATCAGGGCGCGGTGGCTGCAGGATTTGTCACCCGGCGCGCGGATGGAGCCGGCGAGACGCCGGACGGGTCGGCTGGTCCAGACCATGGGAGAAGGCCCTGTTTCTATAAAATGCTGACTTCAATTCGGGCTTTGACAGCGCCGGGCGTTCATGGCAAGCGCGCCAGCTTCGATCAGGTATTTTCCCCGCAAAGAGGAGCGCGCGCCCGTGTCCAAGGACAAGCTCGGAACCAAGCAGATCTGCCCGTCCTGCGAATCGCGGTTCTACGACCTGAACAAACGCCCCGCGGTCTGCCCCAAGTGCGGCGCCGAGTTCGACCCCGAAGACGAGGTGATCCGCACCACGATCACCAAGGTCAAGGCGAAGGCCGCCCGTGCCGCCGTCAAGGCCGTGGCCGATGATGACGAAGACGCCGAGGAAGAGGATGACGCCGTCATCCGCGACGACGAAGATGATGCCGCCGAGGCCGAAGAGGTCGAGGAGGATGATGAAGAGGAAACCAAGGAACTCGTCGGCGAGGAAGACGACGTGATCCTGGAAGACGCCGAGGACGAGGAAGAGACGCCGGCACCGGGCAAGGTACCGGCCGGCTTCACCGAAGACGGCGCAGCGGTCGACGACGATGACGTGATCATTGCCGACGATGATGAGGAAGAGTTCGAGATCGATGACGACGAGGACGGCGACGATGGTCTCGCCCTCGACGATGACGAAGACGAACGGTGATAATTAGGACTTGAAACGGCGGGAGGCTGAGACTAATCCTCCCGCCTCCCGGTCAGGGGCCATAGCTCAGTTGGTAGAGCGCTTGCATGGCATGCAAGAGGTCGTCGGTTCGACTCCGTCTGGCTCCACCAGGACCCGTTTCCGGGCAAACCTGTCAAAATTTGAGCAATCAGCCCCGCTAAACGGGCCTGTGAGCCCTCGCCGCCGTGTTGCCGCAGGCCGGTGCTTGAACCGGACACATTCGAGGCCCACTTTCAGTTCATGGCAGGGCATCAGCCTGCCAGCGACCCCATCCGGGGCGCGGAAAGGAGTGGACCCATGACGACCGGCCTGAAATCGACCTCCCTCGAAGGCAATTCCTTCGTCTACATCCGCCATCTTGATGATGGCGAAATCCGCAGCCTGCTGCCGCCCGAAGCCCTCGATGATGTGGCGGACCCGGAAGACCTGTTCGTCGTTGCCTCGGCCGACGGTCAGCGCCTGGCCATCGTCGAAGGCCGTGAAGCGGCCTTTGCCGCCGCCCTTGCCAACGATCTGAGCCCGCTCAGCGTTCACTAGCGCCCTCCCGCGCCGCCTTGCTTTTCCCCGGATTGAAGTTGACACTCCCCTCAACTGATCCGGGGAGGACACCATGGCTCTTGCGCGCGTTGCCTGTGCGGCTACATTTGCGCTGGTCCTTGCCGCCTGCACGCCGGACACGGCGTCGGCCCCGGCTTCAGGCCCCGCTGCGCCTGCGCCCCTGTCTGCCGAAGGCGATTTCGGGGCGACGCTTCAGGGCGCGCTGATCAATGCCAGGCCCGGCGACACGATCATCATGCCGGAAGGCACCTTCGCGCTGGCCGATTCCCTGTCGCTGGATGTGGACGGCGTCACGCTGCGCGGCGCGGGGCAGGGTGTCACTGTGCTGGACTTCGCCCAGCAGTCGGGCGCCGGCGAAGGCCTGCTGGTCACATCCGATGATGTCACCCTGACGGATTTCACCGTGCGCGACACCAAGGGCGACGGCATCAAGTCCAAGGGCGCTGACCGGATCACCTACAAGCAGCTGACCGTCGAATGGAGCGGCGAGCCTGACGAGGCCAACGGCGCCTACGGCGTCTATCCGGTGGAATCAAAGGACGTTCTGGTCGAGAACGTCACCGTCCGCGGCGCCTCGGACGCCGGCATCTATGTCGGCCAGTCCTCCAATATCATCGTGCGCAACTCCGTCGTCGAGTTCAACGTCGCCGGAATCGAGATCGAGAACTCGACCGGCGCAGACGTCTACGGAAACATTGCCCGCAACAATACCGGCGCCATCCTGGTGTTCGACCTGCCGGACCTGCCGGTCACCGGCGGCAACGCAACCCGCATCTATGCCAACCAGATCTTCGCCAACAACACGCGCAATTTCGCGCCCGCGGGCAATATCGTGGCCGGCGTGCCTTCCGGTACCGGTGTCATCATTATGGCGAACCGCAACGTTCATGTGTTCGGCAACGCCTTCGAGAACAACCGCTCCGCCCACGTCCTGATCACCGCCTATTCGCTGCCCTTCACGGATGCCGCCTATAATCCGCTGCCGCGCGATGTCGTGATCCGCAACAACACCTATTCCGGCGGCGGCGATGATCCGCAGGGCATCCTCACCCCGCTTGCCGAAGCGCTCGGCGGCACGCTGCCCCCCATCGTCTGGGACGGCGTCTCCACCTGGCCTGGCGCCGCCGAAGCGCAGACAGTGAACCTCACCATCGCCGAGGCGCCGGAAGTGGGCTTCCTGAATTTCGGCATTCCGTCCTATCCGCTGGATCCGGCCACGCTGGCGCCGTCGCCGGACCGCCCGGCCAGTTCGCCGCCGGCCGAGCCAGCCGCTATCGTGCTGGCGCACGTCAAGGAATAAGCCTTGCGCGCCGCTGTCTTCCTGCTAG
>CALGEF010000492.1 GCA_937881755.1 uncultured Acidobacteriota bacterium | reverse complement strand
GAGGTCTCAACGGCTTGCTCGATGCCGCTGGATGGTCTTGATGTCAAAGCGGTCCGAGAGGTTTTGAATGATCTCGACGCAGAAGCTTCCGGATTGATGAGCCATGAGAACGTCAGCCCGGAAAGCATAGACATTACCTACTCAGCCGATGTTCGATTTATCGGACAATCCTATAATCTCGTCGTACCGTTCAGATTTAGCGAAACGAAGCTGGCCGCCGCGATCTACTCGTCATTTCTGGAAGCGCATGAATGCGTTTATGGGCATGCGACGGAACTGCCGGCGCAAATCGTCGGTTTCAGGGTTGTGCATCAGTCGGGCGGCTCGGAAACAATTGACAATATGCGCCTGCCCATTTCCGATGGTCCTATACAAATCGGCACACGCCAGATTTACGTGACCGGGGCCACAGGGCCTGTCGATGCGGCCGTGCTTGAAAGAAGCGCCATGCCTGTCGGCTATACATTCTCGGGTCCCGCCATCGTCCAGCAGGCCGATACAACAACCCTGGTCGAGCCCGACTGGACAGGGCGGATTGAAGACAGCTTTAATCTTATTCTCGAACGCAAGAACTGAGGAAAGCCATCATGACCGAGGTAAAAGATCACACGACAGCACACGCTGTTGATGACGCCGCTTTTGATGCCGTCGCGATTGAAGTGGCCAGACACAAGCTTGAGGGGATTGCCGAAGAAATGCAGCAAACCTTGCTCAGGTCTTCTTTCTCGCCGATTGCAAAAGAAGGTCTTGATGCCTCGGCCTGCCTGTTCACGGCAGAAGGGGAGACATTGGCGCAGTCACGTTCGATCCCGATCCATCTCGGCACGCTTATTCCGGTCATGAAGGAAATTATAAATACGTTTCCGGTGGACGAGATGCGTGAGGGTGACGCCTACATTTTGAACGAACCCTATCAGGGTGGCACGCACTTACCTGATATTGCCATCGTTACACCGGTGTTTGCCGGTGTGCGCATTATCGCCTTCGCCGCAACGATGATGCACCACCAGGACGTCGGCGGGCTTTCCCCGGGATCGGTGCCGACAAACGCCACGGAAATATTCCAGGAAGGGCTGCGGATCCCTCCGCTGCTTTTGTTTCGTGACGGGAAGTTTAACGAAACCCTGATCGAGATTATTCGGAAAAACGTCAGAATACCCGAAACCTCTATGGGTGATCTGAACGCTCAGTTGGCTGCTTGTAAAGTCGGTATGCGTCGGTTGAAGGAAATGGCCAGCGTCGGGGAAAACCAGATGATATCGATCTTTGCCGAACTCCTGAGACGGTCGGAAAAACTGACCCGAGCGGCCCTCGCCCGTATTCCGGACGGCACCTATCACTACACCGATTTCAACGATAATGACGGTATAGATCTGGATAAACCGATCCAGTTCACCGTCGCCGTGACGATTAAGGCCGGTACGTTTCATTGTGACTTTACCGGCACGTCACCGCAGGTCAGGGGGCCGTTCAATTGCGTTCCCTCAGGTACGCTTGCCGCCGCCTGCTACGCGATCAGGGCTGTTACTGATCCTGATACGATGACCAATGCGGGGTGTTTCCGCCCGATCAGTCTGCACTTGCCGGAAGGCTCGATCGTCAATCCGACAGAGCCCGCACCGGTCAACGCACGGACAGCAACGATCAAAAGAATTGCTGGCGTGATCTTGGGCGCACTGCGTCAGGCGCTGCCTGATACAATTCCGGCAGACGATTGCGGGGAAATGTTGGCTCTCATGTTCGGCGGTAAATGGCCGGGCGGCAAAACCTTTGTCATCGGTGAATTGATCGGCGGCGGCAGCGGCGCCAGCACTCGTTCAGATGGCGTTGACGTGATCGAAACCGATGTCACCAACTGTATGAACCTACCCGCCGAATCCATGGAGATGGAAGCGCCGATCCGCGTCCACCAGATTGCTCTGCGTAACGACTCAGGCGGTGATGGGGAATTCCGGGGCGGGGTGGGTCTGATAAAGGAATATGCGGTTCTTGCAGATGAAGTGCGTGTCACGCACCGGGGTGAACGACACTTCTTTGCCCCGAGCGGCGCCAATGGCGGATCGCCCGGCGCAATGGCAAAATCCGTTATCTATCGGAAGTCGGGGGAAGAAATCACCATCCCCTCGAAACTGATGGAAACCCTCAAAATGGGCGACCGCCTTGTCATCACGACAGCAGGGGGCGGCGGTAACGGGGATCCCGTAGATCGTGCCGAGATAGCACGACAACTCGATGAACTTGACGGGAAGGTAACCGCTGCATAGTGAATTGGCACAATCAGGTGTTGTCAGAGGAAATATTGATTTTGGTTAGCTTGGCCATAAAGTCGGCCAATGAAGGTCTCTTTTAGATATTTCAAGA
>CALGEF010000491.1 GCA_937881755.1 uncultured Acidobacteriota bacterium | reverse complement strand
CACCGCCTGCGGGTTCGAGCTGGATCAGGCGGGCCAGACCTGGTCGCGGCGGGGGATCGGTGTGATTGCCCCGAAGCCGCTGACCGTGCCCGCCGCGACCTCCGCCGCCAGCCGTCCTGCTGCCTCGATGTCCAAGGTTTCAAGATAATACGCGAGGAACGCCCCGGCATAGCTGTCGCCCGCACCGGTGGAATCGACCGGTGTCGTCTTGGCAGGGGGGATCGTCAGCCGTATCTCGGGCGTTGCGATCATCGCGCCCTTGTCGCCGCGTTTCAGCGCCACGATCCGCGCGCCATGGCTAAGGTAGTGATCGAGGATCGCGTCGGGATCGGTCAGGCCGGTCAGCTTTTCCGCCTCGTCATCGGAGGGGAAGACGATATCGGCCAGCGGCAGGATTTCCTCCGCAGCGGATCTGGCGTCCTCCAGTGACCACAGGTTGAGCCGCAGGTTGGTGTCGAAGGAAAACAGCGTGCCGCTTGCGCGCGCGATTGCGGCGCCGCGCTTGACCGCTGCCCGCATCGTGGGGCTGATCGCCTGCGACAGGCCCGATGTGTGCAACACCCTCGCCTGGGCGATTGCCGCTTCCGGCAGGTCATCCGGGCCGTAGAGACTCGCCGCCGATCCGCGCCTTGCATAGCTGAAATGGCGGCCCGATGCGTGGGGCTGCACGAAATAGGCGCCGGTGGGGTCGCCCGCGCGGGTCAGGACATGCGCATCCGAAACCCCCTCGCGCCGCCAGAGTTCGCGCAGCGCTTGCCCGAAGAGGTCATCGCCGACAGCGGACAGATAGCCGACCGATGCCCCCTGCCGTGCCGCCGCAATGGCGGTGTTGGAACTGTCGCCACCGAAGCCCTGTTCGTAGAGCACCCGGTCGCCGTCATCGGGCTGGCGCATGAATTCGATAAGCGCCTCGCCAAGGGTGAGGATATCCGCGGTCATCATGCGCCTTGCTATAGCAGAACGGCACGGCCGGTCAGCGCCGATTCCTGCGCCGCAAGCCCGATCCGCACGGCCCAGGCCCCATCCGACAGGGACACATGCGGATGCCCGCCGCTGCGCACCGCTTCGGCGAAAAACCTGTGCTGGTAGAAGGTGGAGCCATTGTGATCGCCTGCTTCCAGCAAATCGGGGTCGACGGGAATCTCCAACTCGCGCGGACCCTTCGGATCGCGCGGGCTGATGATCAGTTTCGGTACCGGCGGCGCGCCGAGATGCGCGGGCCAGAACCGGCCGGGACCGGGCGCCAGTGCCTCGATCTTGCCGGTTGGTCCGACGGCGGAAATCTCTTCTTGGTAGCAGCTGCCTTCGGCGAACATGCACAGTTCCAGCATCGCCCGGGCGCCGTTCTCGAAGTCGACGATCACATAGGCATTGTCCCAGATGTCCGGCGTTTGCCCGCCATATCGCTCGTCCAAGTGGTTCACCGCCTGTCCGCCTGAGGCCATGACGCGCACCGGGTCCGACCCTAGGGCGAGCCGCATGAGGTCGAAGAAATGGCAGCATTTCTCGACCAGTGTCCCGCCGGTCTTGCTGTTGAACCGGTTCCAGTCCCCGACCTTTTCAAGAAACGGAAAGCGGTGTTCGCGGATCGTCAGCATCCGGATGCCGCCGGTCGCTGCCTCTGCCTGGTCCAGAAGCGCGGCAATGGGCGGCATGTAGCGGTATTCCATCGCGACCCAGATCAGATGCGGATAGTCTGCCTCGATCCGCGCGATACGTCGTGCATCGTCAGGATCGGTGAAGAGCGGTTTTTCCACGAGAACGGGCAGCGGCCGGGTGCGGGCAATCTCCTCCAACTGGTCGACATGGAGGTAATTGGGGGAAGCGATCAGAAGCGCGGTGACCTCCTCCATCGCCAGCAGATCGGCGATACTGTCGGCAAAGCGCAGGCCCGGCACCAGCCCGGCGGCCTCGGCCCGCATGGAGGGATCGGGCTCATACACTGCCACGACCTCGGCCTCGTCGATCAGGGCGATATTGCGGATATGTTCCTGGCCCATCATGCCGCAGCCGATGATGCCGTAACGCAGGGGGGTGGTCATGGATTACCTCATGCGGGCGACATAGCGCGCCACGTTGCTGTCGAACCGGTTGCGCGAGACCTCGGCGACGCTGCCATCGCGCGCGCGGCTCTGGCGTTCCACCAGCCCGCAGGGCGCGCCCGGTGGCTGGCCGAATTCCGGTGGCGCCCAATCGGGGCAGGGGGAAACGCCCACCTGGTCCTCGTAGCCGGTGATCCAGAGGTCGAGCGTCTCGCGGTAGAAAAGGTAAAGCGAATGGGACAGATCCTCGGGCGCGATGCGGTCGGCGTGGCTGACGTCCAGCCAGATTTCCTCGACCGCCGCCGGTTGCGGGCCGAGGAATCGCAGGCGGCGAATCCGGTGCGCCTCGATTGATGTACCGAAGCGGGGCAGGTCAGCGGGCTTGGCCATCCGGGTGACGTCGAGCACACGTGCCGTGGGCAATCCGCCGCCACCGACCAGTTCCAGCCGGAAGAAGGCATAGATGCCCTCTGGCGTCGGCTTTGATCTGATATAATTTCCCGATCCGTGGCGCCGGTCCAGCAACCCGCGGCTTTCAAGCTCCGAGAGGGCCTTGCGCAGGGTGCCGACGGAGATCTCCAGCGATTTCGCCATGTCCCGCTCTGGCGGCAGGCGGCTGCCGTCGACCAGCATTCCAGCGGCGATATCCCGGATCAGCATTTCGCTGACTTGCACGTAGATCGGCAGGGCTCCACCGGATGTGGACGGGGGCATCGGGCTCTCCGAAGGCTGAATTGATACACCATTGATCCACCAAATGCCCGATGCTACGCAAGAGGGAAACAAGGTATGCGGGAGGAATGTTTACATGACGGTGGTGCCTATCACATCCCATGATCTGGATGCGGCGGAGGTCTCCTGGTTCGCAGCGCTCTGTTCCGACGACTATCAGTTCCTCGGCGTACCCGACGGTGCCCTGCGGTCGAGCTGGGAGCATTGTTCCGCTATTTTGCGCGTGGCCGAGCAGCAGGGTTTCCGCAACATCCTCTGCCCGTCCTCCTATCAGGTGGGGCAGGACACGCTGAGTTTCGTTGCGGGCAACGCCCCGATCACCGACCGCATCAACATGCTGGCCGCCGTGCGCTGCGGTGAGATGCAGCCGATCATGCTGGCGCGGACCATCGCGACGCTCGATCACATGCTGAAGGGGCGCCTGACGGTCAATATCATCAGTTCGGATTTTCCCGGCGAGGTGGCAGAAAGCGGGTTCCGTTACCAGCGGTCGCGCGAAGTCGTCGAGATCCTCAAACAGGCCTGGACGCAGGACGAAATCAATTACAAGGGTGACGTCTACCAGTTCGAAGGGCTGACGACGGACCCCGCCAAACCCTACCAGACCGGTGGTCCGCTGCTCTATTTCGGGGGGTATTCGCCCGCGGCACTGGAGCTTTGCGGCCAGCATTGCGACGTCTACCTGATGTGGCCCGAACCGGAGGAACAACTGGCCGAGCGGATGAAGGCCGTGAACGCAGTGGCCGAGCGCTATGGCCGGACGCTGGATTACGGCCTGCGGGTGCACATGATCGTGCGCGATACCGAGGCAGAGGCGCGGGACTACGCCGATTACATCGTCTCGAAGCTCGACGATGAGTACGGGAAACTGATCCGCGACCGGGCGCATGATTCCATCTCGCTCGGCGTGGCCCATCAGGCCAAGGCGCGGGAACTGGCCGACAAGTTCGGCTATGTGGAACCCAGCCTGTGGACCGGCGTGGGCCGGGCGCGGTCTGGCTGCGGCGCGGCACTTGTCGGATCGGTCGATCAGGTCATGACCAAGATTGAAACCTACCAGAAGATGGGGATGCGGGCCTTCATTTTCTCGGGCTATCCGCATCTGGAGGAGTGCAAGATCTTCGGGGAAAAGGTCATGCCGCATCTCGAAACCTGTTCCCTGCCGCAGGAATATGGCCGCGTGCCGCGTGAAACACCGATGACGCCGCTTGGCGCGGGAGAGCGTAAATGACCGAACGACTAAGCCTGTCCGGCCAACTGGAGATCAGCCGCCTTGTCTACGGGTTGTGGCGCGTGGCCGATGATGCCGATACCTCGCCCGCCCATGTCCAGGCCAAGATCGAAGCCTGCCTCGACCAGGGTATCACCACGATGGACCAGGCCGACATCTATGGCGATTACGGCGCGGAGGCCGTCATGGGGGCGGCGCTGAAGGCTTCGCCGGGGCTTCGTGACAAGATCGAGATCGTGACCAAGTGCGATATCGTCGCCCCGATCGGGAAGTATTCTGACAAACGGGTGAAATACTACGATACCTCCGCCGTCCATATCACCGCGTCGGTGGAGGCGTCGCTGACCAACATGGCCACGGACCGGATAGACCTGCTTTTGATCCACCGGCCGGATCCGCTGATGGACCATCATGAAACTGGCGCTGCACTGGATGGGCTTGTGGCTTCGGGCAAGGTCCGCGCCGTGGGCGTGTCGAACTTCAGGCTCAATGACTGGACGCTGCTGCAATCGGCGATGAAAACGCCGCTCTGCACCAATCAGATCGAGGCGAGCGTGCTGCATTTCGCCCCCTTCATCGACGGCGATATCGCCTGGATGCAGGAACACGGCATCCGCCCGATGGTGTGGTCGCCCCTTGGTGGCGGTCGTCTATTCGGGCAAGAGGGCGCTGCCGTGCGCGCCGTGCTCGACCGGATCGCGGCAGAACAGGGCGTCGATGCCACCGCCGTCGCCGTCGCATGGCTGCTGGCGCATCCCGCGAAGCTCGCTCCCGTGATGGGCACCAACAATCTTGGCCGCATCCGCGCGATTTCCGACGCGGTGGGCGTCGGGATGGACCGGGAAACCTGGTTCGAGATCCTTACCGCCGCGTGGGGTCAGGAGGTGCCATGACAATGCAGGACGCCATGCAGCATTTCCAACCCGGCCCCGATATGGGGCGGGAGCTGCGCGATGCGCTTGGCCGGTTCGGCACCGGCGTGACGGTTGTAACTGCGATGACACCCGACGGCCCCGTCGGTGTTACGGCGAACAGCTTTTCCTCCGTTTCGCTGGAACCGCCGCTGGTGCTGTGGTCCGTCGCGCGCAGTTCTCGCCGGTACCCGTTCTTTGCAGAGGCCGAGCATATGGCGATCCATGTGCTCGCGGCGAACCAGATGCCGGTTTGCCGGTCTTTCGCGGCCTCGCCAAACGGGTTCGGTGAAGCAGACTGGAGCCAGGGTGACTCCGGTGCGCCCTTGCTCGAGGGCTGCCTTGCCCGGTTCGAATGCGAACGCTACGCGGAATACGATGGCGGAGATCATGCGATCCTCGTGGCGCGGGTGCTGAAGGCGTCTGTCCGGCAGGGTCTGCCGCTGCTGTTCTACGGTGGGCAGTTCGGGCAGTTCGCGGTTGGTGACTGATGTGGGCCTGCGTGCGCGGCTGATGGCACTGCTGGGCCCTGGGTGTCCGGGGGCGGGCTTTGCCGGGGTCGAACGGCTCGGGCACTCGGGGTATCACGGATGGGTACTGGAGGACCTGCTGTTTCGCAACGCGGGTGGGGAGGCTGTGCCCGCCTTCTTCCTGCGTCCCCCCGAGGGCCACGCGCCGGTGCCCGCCGCGATCTATGCACATGCCCACGGAAACCGGTACCACATAGGGCGGGACGAGTTGCTGAATGGTCGCCCGGCCCTGCAATCGCCCTATGCGCCGGACCTGGTTGCGGCAGGGATCGCCACGCTTTGCATTGAAATGCCCTGTTTCGGCGCGCGGGCCGAGCCGGGGGAAAGTGCCCGCGTCAAGGCCGCGCTGTGGCAGGGCGAACCCCTCTTCGCGCAGATGTTGGCGGAGCAGGTGGCGGGCGTGGATTTCCTGACCGCCCATCCCATGGTGCGCGGCGACCGGATCGGCACCCTGGGCTTTTCCATGGGCAGCACGCTGGCCTTCTGGCTGGCGGCGCTGGAACCGCGCATCCGGGCCTGTTCGGCACTCTGCTCCTTCGCGGATTTGGCAACGCTGGTCGAAAGGGGCGCCCATGACGGGCATGGGCACTACATGACCGTTCCGGGGCTTCTGTCGGTGGCACGGACGGGCCAGATCGCAGGGCTGATCGCGCCGCGCGCGTTGCAGATCGGGGTGGGTTTGCAGGATTGGTCGACGCCCGAGGCGGCGGTCGCGGTCGCACGGAACGATCTGGAAGCCGCGTATTCCAGGGGCGGACGTTTGGTGATGCACGTTGACCCGGATGCGGGCCACGAGGAAACTACGGCCATGCGCGCGGCGGTTCTGAAATTTCTGGCCGAGGAACTAGCCGCGTAGCCTGACCACCTCGGAGGCAAGCTTATCGAACCAGTCGGAGGATGCCTTCGGCAGACCGATCAGACCGGACAGGGCTTGGCACAGGGCGCGGGTCGACGGGTTGTCTTCGACAAGGTTGGCGATCCGGTCCGCATTCGGATCGCGCAGCGCCTCGCCGGTATCCCGCCTGCGCAGAACGAAGGCGATCCATGCCGCAATGGCCTGCCGGGCCTGCGGTGCGTCATCCAAACCCGCGATCAGCGGCAGCACCCGTTCGTGCAGTTTCAGGCTTCCGTCGCAGGCGATCTGCGCCAGTTCGTGGCGCATCTCGGTCACCGCGAACCGCTCGACCAAGGCCGCGCGATAGGCTGGGGTCGTGGACAGCACGGCCTCCGGCAAGGTCGCCTGCGCCTCGTCCCAGAGCCGCTCCACCGATGCGCGTAGCGCGGGGTCGGCCATTGCCTCATGCACATAGCGGTGCCCGGCCAGCAGCCCGGCATAGGCCAGGAAGGAATGGGCCGCGTTCAGCAGACGCAGCTTTCGCATCTCATAAGGGGCCACGTCGGGCACGATCTCCACCCCGGCGGTTTCCCATGCGGGGCGCGGACCTGCGAAATCGTCTTCAATGATCCATTCGGAAAACGCCTCGGTCATCACCGGGGCCCTCTCTGTCAAACCGCTGGCCGCTTCGATCTCCGCCCTGATCGCATCGGTCGTCGCGGGCGTGATCCGGTCCACCATCGTATCGGGGAAGTGGATGTCTGCGGTCAGCGACAGCCCGGCGGCACGGGAGAATTCCTTAACCGCTGCGCGCAGCTTGTGGCCGTTGCCGGAGACGTTGTCGCAACTGACGACGGTGATCGGGGTGTTCCGCCGGGAAAGCCCGTGGGTCAGCATCCCGATGGCGCTGCGCGGCGTGTTGTTCAGATCGGCGGCGATGGACGGGTTCGCAAGGTCCAGCCGCCCGTCCGGCCCGAGACAGTAGCCCTTTTCCGTGATGGTCAGGGTGACGATGTCCACCTCCGGGTCCGCAATCGCGGCAATGACCGCCTGCGGTTCGTCGCGCGCCAGAAGCAGCCGGTCATGCACCGCGATCCGCTCGACGTGGAGCCCTTGCGCCCCGCGAATACCAAGGTGGTAGGCCCCGCCCTGCCGGCGCAGTGAATCGAAAAGCGCGCGGTTGCCCATCACGACGCCGGTGATCTGCCAGCCCCCGGCGCGGGTCGTGTGCCAAGCCTGGTGCGCGCGGTGGAAATTGCCAAGGCCGAGATGGAGGATGCGGGGCATGGATCAGCTTTCGCGCAGGCGGTAGGTGTCGAGGGCGAGGCTGCGGGCCAGCATCGGCGCCAGCCGCTCTGCATCCGCGCGCACCAGAACGCCCCGTTCCACCTGGTCGGCCAGATGCAGCGCAACGGCGCGCCGCCAGGTGTCGTGTCGGGCGGGAATGGACAGAAAGGCGCGGGTGTCGTCGTTGAAGCCGGCAAGGTTGAGGTAGCCCGCCGTTTCCACCACCCGGTCGAAATAGCGCCGCATCCCGTTCAGGCTGTCGTGGAACCACCAGGGCGGTCCGATCCGCAGGCAGGGCCAGTGGCCCGCCATCGGCGCCAGTTCGCGGGAATAGGCGCTTTCGTCCAGCGTGAAGAGGATCACCCGAAGGCGCGGATCGTTGCCGACGCGGTTGAGCAGCGCCGCCATTCCGTCAACCCAGTTGATTGCGCCGGGAATGTCGGCGCCCATGTCGGGGCCGTGGCTGGCGAAAAGTGGCGCGTTGGTGTTGCGACGACTGCCCGCGTGGATCTGCATGACCATGCCGTCCTCAGCCGCCATCTGGGCCATCTCGACCAGCATGTGGCCGTAATAGGCGCGGGCCTCGTCCGCGCACAGGGTGCCGGTGACCGCGCGGGAATGCAGCGCCTCGATCCGGTCCCGGTCGAGCCAGCAGGTCGCGAGGTTCGGCACGTCGTGATCGGTCGCCGTGGCCCCCGCATTGCGGAACGCGGTCCGCCGCTGGCGCAGGGCGTCGAGGAAATCGGCGTAGCGCCCCAGGTCGCACCCGGTCATCGCGGCGAGCTTTGCGAGTGAGGAGAGGTGGTCAGGGCGCGCAGGATTGAGCACGTCATCGGGCCGGAAGGTCGGGACGATCCGTCCGGTCCAGCCTGAGGCCGCAATCGCGGCGTGATGCACCAGCGGGTCCGTCGCGGTGTCGGTGGTGGCCAGCGCCTCGATCCCGAACCGGTCGAACAGCGCGCGGGGGCGGTAGGCTTGCGTTGCAAGTTTCGCGGCGATCTCATCGTAGATTATGTCGGCGGTGTCGGGCGAAAGCGGCGTCTCCACCCCGAGGGTACGGGACAGCGTGA
>CALGEF010000490.1 GCA_937881755.1 uncultured Acidobacteriota bacterium | reverse complement strand
CCACGCATTGCGATCACGCCGCATGACAGCTCTGACACGCCGGGCACGGTCGCCGGTGCGGACGAGACATTCCTTGCCAATCTGGCGCTCTATCTGGCGGGCAATCCGATGAAACATCTTGTGGAGCCTGCGGCCTTTGCCCCGCGTTGATCCGCCAACGGAGAAAGCTATGCTCCATCTGAAATCGACTGCCCTGGCTGCAGCTGCGCCTGTCCTTGTGCTGGCGGCCTGTGCCAGCCCGGCAACGGATACGATAAAGCCCGCTGCAGGAGCCGGTTTTCATATCACCGGTAGCAGCGGTACGGCCTTGCAGGCAGAGGAACTGGAGACGTTCGACAGTCCCTGGGCCATGGCTTTCCTGCCGGATGGGCGCGCGCTGGTGACGCTGCAAACTGGAACGATCTGGCTGCTGAAGGCAGATGGTACAAAGGCCGGTCAGGTGACAGGCGGACCTGGCGTCGAGGCGAAAGGCCAGGGCGGCCTGGGTGATATCATCCTGCACCCGGATTTTGCGACGACGGGGCAGGTCTACATTTCCTATGTCGAGCGCGACGCCGCGAATGAAGACTTGTCTGGTGCAGCCGTGGCGCTTGCGACCCTTGAACTGGCCGAGACTGGCGGTATCCTCCGTGACCAGAGCGTCATCTGGCGCCAGTTCGCCTCCGTCCCCGGAAATGGTCACTACGGCCACCGCCTCGCCATCTCGCCGGATCGCCACCTGTTCATCACCTCCGGGGAACGCCAGAAATTCACGCCCGCGCAGGATATGGGCTCGACGCTCGGCAAGGTCGTACGCCTCAATCTCGATGGCAGCGTGCCAGCCGACAATCCGTTTGTGGGCGAAGGCGGCCCGGCGGCCGAGGTCTGGACACTAGGCCATCGCAATCCGCTGGGCATCGCTTTCGCCGCCGATGGCAAGCTGTGGGTCCACGAGATGGGTCCGAAGCATGGTGACGAACTCAACCTGATCGTCAGTGGACAGAATTACGGTTATCCGGAAGTCTCGAATGGTGATCATTATGATGGCCGCGAAATTCCGGACCATGCCACGCGCCCCGAATTCGCCGCGCCTGCGGCCTACTGGGTGCCCGCTATCAGCCCGGCAGGTCTCGATATCTACGACGGCAGCCTCTTTTCCGCCTGGCAAGGCAACGCGCTGATCGGTGGCCTGTCGTCGAAAGCCCTGGTCCGGGTTGTGATCCAACCGGATGGCAGGGCTGGCGAAGCGGAACGTTACACCTGGGGCAAGCGCGTGCGCGAAGTTGAGGAAGCCCCGGATGGCTCGGTATACGTGCTCGAGGACGAGGACGGCGCCCGCCTCCTGCGACTGACACCCGCCCGCTAGAGCTTCGCCGCGTTGCAACCGGGCGCGACTTGCCGCAGGCGTGGGCAAGCTCAGGACCGGTAGCCGAGGCACTCATGATCCGCACCTGTTCCAACTCGTCCGGCCGGTTCGTGCTGGACGGCGAACACCTCGGCGCGCTCGATACGGCGGTTTGGGTTGATGTGCTGCGGCCGACCCCAGATGAGGAAACGGCTTTGGAGCGCGCCTTCGGGATCGGCGTGCCCACCCTTGCGGAAATGAGCGAGATCGAGCTGTCGCGCCGCCTCTATTCGCAAGACGGGGCACACTTCCTGACCGAGAACATGCTGTCGCGAACCGACGATGACCTGGTGAAAG
>CALGEF010000489.1 GCA_937881755.1 uncultured Acidobacteriota bacterium | reverse complement strand
GCCGTGGCCGCAACACGGATGCAGGACAGCTGTCCCCGATAAAGCAGAGAGGACAATCCGCAGGCGGATGTAAAAGACGTATCCCTGCATGCCGTATACAGGAGAACTTCCGGATACGGATCTGAAAAATTGCTCCGTATAGAAACAGACGCGGCGCAGACTGGCGTCCGGCCGAGAGACGCCGCAGGGCCGGCAGGAGAAGGCTGCCAGATAAATGCCAGACGCCCTGCCAGACGCCTGACGCGGGTTCGCGCCGCAGCGAAAGCTCAGGTCAGGCGCCGGGGGGCGCGTTGCCCGGGATAATGATTTTCCTGTTGGTTAACGCGGCGCCGGAAACTCAAACGGTGTCCGGAACCGGATCTTATCCGGCGCGTGATAAAGCTCCTTCCACGGACAGAAAGTCACTTTGGAAAAGAGCGCCCATGAAACGGGACACATCACGTCTGGCGGGCGCGCTGCTCGCCTCCTGCGCCCTTGCGCTGAGCGCCTGCGTCAGCCTGGCTTCAGTTGAGCCCATCAAGGCGCCGCCATCCGGTTACCACAAGGATGTGGTCGTCCATACTGAGTTTCTCCAGCCGGCCAGGGTCGGCCGGCGCTGCGCGGAGCGCGGCGCATCCATCTTCGGCATAGCTGTGCCGGGCGCGATGGCCTGCGCAAATCCGACCCTGATGACTGTGCCGAATGCCTGTGACATGGTCACCGGCGGCTGGTACGCCGAGGCCATCTGCGCCGCGGTCGCCCATTCGCATGGCTGGGTCCCTGAGCGCCGGGAGCCGGAGGGCCTCCTCCTGCAGGCGGCCTGGGCGCCGGACGGCGCGGCGGGCGAGGGCCTGCGGCCGCAGGGCGCATTCCGGGCGGGCACGGCCATTCGCGTGGAATTTACAGATCCGGCCAGGGTCGGGTTACGCTGCGCCCACCGCGGCGCACTCGATGCCGGCCGTCCCACCCTCAGCAGCGTCGCCTGCAGCAACGCTTCCGGCATTACCGTCGTCAATCCCTGCTCGGTCGTCGATGGCGGCTGGTATGCAGACCTTCTCTGCCATGAAATGGGCCATGTGAACGGCTGGCCGGCCAACCATCCGGGCGGCAGTTTCCTCAAGGACGGACGCGTGCCGGGATCCCATACGCTGCCGGTCGATCAGGACAG
>CALGEF010000488.1 GCA_937881755.1 uncultured Acidobacteriota bacterium | reverse complement strand
CTGCGTGCGCCGCGTCAGGACCGGCACGATCCGGACGGCGCCGAGTTCGGTGGCCTTCTCCACGATCAGGTCCGTCTGATCCTTCTTCACCGGCGCAAAGCAAAGGGTGAGCGCGGGCGTGGCCGGCGGCGGCTGTACGCGCAGCTGCGAGACCGGCGTGACATCCGCTTTCCTGCCCGCCGCAGAGAGGGCCGCGCTCCATTCCCCATCCCGCCCGTTGAACAGGCGCACCTCGCTGCCTGCCCCAAGGCGGAGCACGCGCAGCAGGTAGTTCGATTGTTCGTCGTCCAGCGGGATGGCGCGCCCGGCAGAAAGATCAGCAGAAACAAAGAGTCGCGGCGTTGTCGGCATGGCGGGCGGTATAGGCCGTTTCGGCCGCCCATGTCAGGTGTGGTTTTTGCATCACGCTTTGTGGTTTTGAAAGCACAACCGGTGCGAGAAGAGGGCAAATCATTTATATCCGAGATGTGATGAGCCAGCCGCCCCGCTACGACAAAACGGAAACCTTCAGCTATCCGGCTGATACCGCCCTTCCCGGCTGGCTTGAGAGCCTGCCGGCAGGCTGGCGGCCCTACGCCATGCTGGCGCGGCTCGACCGGCCGGTGGGCATCTGGCTTCTGTTCCTGCCCTGCATCATCGGCCTCGCCTTCCAGCGCCTCTCCGGCGGCCTGTTCCTGGCCGACCTTGCCTGGGCCGCCCTGTTCCTGATCGGCGCCGCGGCCATGCGCGGCGCCGGCTGCACCTGGAACGACATCACCGACCGCGACTTTGACGCCAGGGTCTCGCGCACCGCCCTGCGGCCGATCCCGTCCGGCGCAGTGACGCTGAAGCAGGCCTACACCTTCCTCCTGGTCCAGCTGGGTATCGGCTTCGGGGTCTGGCTGCTGCTGCCAGGCGACGCCAGGATCACCGCCCTGCTCGCCCTGCCGCTGGTCGCTGTCTACCCCTTTGCCAAGCGCGTGACATGGTGGCCGCAGGCCTGGCTGGGCCTGACCTTCAACTGGGGCGTCCTCGTCGGCGCCGCGACCGCCAGCGTCATCACCGGCCCGGTCTATATCCTCTATTTCGGCCTCGTCCTCTGGACCGTCGCCTACGACACCATCTACGCCCTGCAGGACCGCGAGGATGACGCGCTGATCGGCGTGCGGTCCACGGCGCGCCTGTTCGGCAAGCGGGCGGTGCTGATCTCGTTCTGCTTTCACATGGGCGCCGCGGCGCTGATTGCGCTGGCCGCGATGATCAACGATGCCGGACGGATCGGGGCATTCACCGCGCTGGTCTTCCTCGTGCACGGTCTCGGGCAGACAATGACGCTGAAAACGCAGGGCGAGAAAGCCGCGCTGCGGGTGTTCAGGTCGAACGTCTGGGCCGGCGCGCTTATCGCGGCGGGTTTCCTGTTCGCGGCGCTGCTGCCGGAACGGGCGCCGGAGTCGATCTTTGCGGCGCCTGCGGTCGCGCCGCCGGAGCGGGCGGAAGCTGTGTCGCTCCCGTTCGGCTTTGAACTGCGCCGCAAGCCGGACCCGAAACCGGATGTCTGGCTGGCCCGCGAAATCCGCGCCGCGATGGAACTGCGCGGGCTGGACCCCGACGCTGCGGAAACCCCGCCGGAAAGGTGACGGCGCCGCCGCGCTGGCCTATACTTGCGCGATGCCAGCCGCTGCCCGAATCCGTCCGCTTGACCTCTTCCCCCGCGAGGAATGGGAGCGCCTGTCCGCCCGTAACGCGTGGACGGGGCCGCTGCTGGTGGTGCATGCCTGGGTGATCATCGCGGCGGCGATGGCACTGTCGGTCTGGTCGCCCTGGTTCCTGCCGGTCTCGGTCATGCTGATCGGCGCGCGCCAGCTTGGCCTGACCATCCTGATGCATGACGCGGCGCACGGCGCGCTGCACCCCAACGCGAAGGTCAATGATTTTCTCGGCCACTGGCTCGCCGGCGCGCCGATGGGCGGGCACCTGAAGGCCTACCGGCAGTATCACCTGACGCATCACAGGTTCGCGCAGCAGGAAGAAGACCCCGACCTCATCCTGTCGAAACCCTTCCCGGTGACGCGCACGTCCCTGCGCCGCAAGATCATCCGTGACCTGACGGGCCAGACTTTCTACAAGCAGCGCGCCAACCAGTTCGCCAATGCCTTCGGCATCGGCATCAGGAAAGGCCCCGGCGCAGAGAACCGCTCGCAGACCGCGCGCGAAGCCGTGATCCCGATGATCATCACCAACCTCGTTATCTTCAGCGTGCTGACGGTGCTCGGATACTGGTGGGCGTATTTCGTGTTGTGGCTGCTGCCGATGGCGACCTGGATGATGATGATCACCCGCCTGCGCAATATCGGCGAGCACGCCGTGGTGGCGGACAATAACGACCCGATGCGCCATGCGCGCACAACGCTGGCCAGCCCGCTGGAAGGCCTTCTGCTGGCGCCTTACTGGGTGAACTATCACTGCGAGCATCACATGTTCATGCACGTGCCCTGCTACCGCCTCGGCCTGATCCACCGGGCTCTCGCCGCCAGGGGCGTGACACAGCGGATGGAAGTGCAGCGCGGCTATCTCAAAGTGCTGTCAATGGCGACCTCGAAGCCCGGACAACCCAAAGGGCTGGCCGGCGCATGACGGCGCGCAATGTCCTCGGCCGTGAGCTGGCTGATTGCAGCCATGATCCGCTCACGGGCTTTTTTCGCAATGGATGTTGCCAGACGGGTCCGCAGGATACCGGCAGCCACACCGTATGCGCCGTTCTGACAGCAGAATTTTTGCAGTTCAGCTTCACGCGCGGCAATGACCTGATCACACCGCGCCAGGAGTTTGCCTTCCCGGGGCTTCGGCCCGGCGATCGCTGGTGCCTTTGCGTGAACCGCTGGCGCGAAGCCTGGGAGGCGGGCTGCGCCCCGCCGGTGGTGCTTGAGGCGACGCACGAAGCGGCCCTGCGCTCGGTTACCCTTGAAATGCTCAGGGCGCACAAGGCGCCGCAAACGGAGGATGCGCCATGACGGTGGTCATCGAGATGGTTTCGGACATTGTCTGCCCCTGGTGCTGGCTGGGCCTGCGCCGGATCGAGGAGGCCCGGGCGCTGGCGCCGGAGGTCGAGGTGCAGCTGCTGCTGCGCCCCTACGAGCTTGACCCGACGATCCCGGCCGGGGGCGTTGACTACAAGGCTTACATGTCGGGCCGCGTGAGTTCGCCGGAAGGCAGGGAGCGGATGGCCATGATGCGTCAGGCGCTGCTGGACTATGGCATTGCCGAAAACATTCCCTACCGGTTCGACGCGCTGACGCACCGGCCGAGCAGTTTCGACGCGCACCGGCTGGTGCGCTGGGCGCAGGGCCAGGGCAAGGGCCCCGCCGCCAAGGAAGCGCTGTTCCGCGCCTATTTCAACGAAGCGCGCGACGTGGGCGACCATCGCGTGCTGGTAGATATCGCGCGCTCGATTGATCTCGACCCGGACATTGTGGCGGACCTGCTCTCGTCCGGCGCCGATGCAGAGGCCGTGCGTGCCGAAGCCGAAACCTTCCGGCAGATGGGCATATCCGGCGTCCCCACCTATATCGCCAACCGGCGCGTCGCCGTTCAGGGCGCCGAGAGCGCAGAGAAGCTGGCAAAGTTCATCCGGCATGCTGCCTCCCTGCTGCCGCAGGAACGGCCCGCCGGGCAGCCTTCGTGACCGGGATGGACCTCGTCAGCATCAGGACGGAAGGGCGTATCGCCACTGTCAGCTTCGACACCGGCGCCAGGGCCAATGCCCTCAGCCAGAAACTGATGCGCGAGCTGACGCAGGCGGCGCGCCTGTTTGCGGGCGATCCGGCGGTCTCTGCCGTCATCCTCACCGGCCAGGCCGGAAACTTCACGATGGGGGCGGACCTGCGCGACGCGGAAGGCGAGGACGTGAGGCGCCTTGGCCTTGCCGAGCGCCGCGTGCGCCTGCGCACCGGGCCGGCGATGTGCGAGGCCTGGGAGGCGGTCGATGCGCTGACGATCTGCGCAATTGAAGGCTGGTGTGTCGGCGGCGGCGCGGCGCTGGCGGTTTCCTGCGACCTGCGGGTCGCGTCGGAGGCGGCCACGATCTACGTGCCGGAAGTCGAGCGCGGCATGAACATGAGCTGGGGCTCGATCCCGCGCATCGTGGCTCTCGTTGGCCCGGCGCGGGCGAAACGCATTGCAGGCCTGTGCGAGAAAGTCAGCGCGGAGACGGCGCTCGGCTGGGGCCTCGTTGATCACACCGCCCCGACCGGCGGCGCGCTGGCAAAGGCCCGCGAGATTGCGGAAGCGGCCGCGAAACTGCCGCCCACGGCGCTGAAGATGGTGAAGCAGGACGTGAATGTCGCCGCGCTCGCGCTCGCCAGGGCCACCGCCCACCGCGACCTCGAAGCCTTCGCCCTCATGCAGCAGACGGACGATTTCCGCGAAGGCGTGAAGGCCTTCTTCGAGAAGCGCGATCCGGACTTTACCGGGGACTGAGGTCCATCGGCCGGAAGCGGGACCGCGCCGGAGCCTCTCAGAGCGGCTTTACGACCATCAGCCATGTCGCTGCCACCAGCGGGACGGTGCTCACAAGCCCCCAGGCCAGCCAGCGGCGCGAAAGCGAGCGGTAGGCCTGCCCGGCATCGCCCGGCGCGAAAGCTTTCGCCAGCCGGGCCTGTTTCACCTGGATCGGCACGATCACGAGCAGCCAGATCAGCCCCGACAGCACGAAAAGCACCTGGCTCCAGAGAAGCCAGCCCTGACCGAGCGGAAAACCCGCCGAAACGGCCATGAAATAGCCGCCCCCCATGATCAGCACCACGCCCCAGACGGTCATCGACCAGTCGGTATAGGTCACCATCTTCTGCGCATAGGAAAGGATTTCCGGGCGTCCGTCGCGGTCGGCGAAGAACTTCCAGATCGCGGTGACCGTGATGTTCCCCATCAGCATGACGACGCCCGTCACATGCAGGAATTTTGCGATATCATAAATCATCAAACACGCTGCATGGCGCCGGTCACCCGGACTGGATCAGACACAAGTTCCTGACGCACAAAATTCACCGTGTGCGCGCCCTGTCAATGCCTGCCTTGACCCGCCCGGCCCGGCTGCAGAGGGGCAGGCTGCGGGGCAAGCGGGCGCCAGGAGACCGCTGCAGGCAGGCCCTGGCGACCCCGCCGGGGAGCAGGATCATTCCCCGCAGGCGAAAAGGATAAGTTCCGAGACGCCGCCCATCTTGTCCTCATCAAAAGGAATTGTATCCGTCACGCCGCCGCCGGAGATCACCACTGTGCCCGCCCGGTCTTCATACATCGCCTGCACGAGGTCCAGCGCGGCCCCGCCCTCCAGCGACCAGCCGGACCCCCGCTCCGCAAACCCGCCTGACGCAACCGGCCTGCCATTGACCCGGAACGAGGCCTCAGCCGCCCCCTCCCGCAGGGGCCGGCCAGGCTGCCAGGCGACATCAACAGACGATCCGCGGGTGCAGCCGATGGAGAATGTTATCCGTGCATCAGCGTAAGTGGCCCCTACCACGGCGTTTTCCGGGTCAAAGAACGCATCTCCTTCCTGGTACAATTCCCAGCCGGCAAAGCCCGGGCAATGTTCTCTCAGGCGCTGCCTCGGCGCTCACGGGCGGCCCGCTGGCCGCCAGGACGAGGAAGGCGAGTGTCGCAGTCTTCAGAAAAAACCTCTCATTCTCAGGATCTCCGGAAACCGTCTGTCCGGCCACCGGAAACGGGCACAGCGCCCGATAACTTTATGCGGCGCCATACTGCCTGTCCGCAAGCGCCCGGCCGTCAGCTAAGCTGCAGCTCGACGAGCCGCCTGTAGACCCCGCCCAGAGCCATCAGGCTCTCGTGCGTGCCCTCTTCTACCGCGCGGCCGTCTTCCATGACGATGATGCGGTCGGCGGCGCGCACGGTAGACAGGCGGTGCGCGATGATCAGGACTGTGCGTGTACGGGCAAACTGGTTCAGCGCGTCCTGCACCCTGGCTTCGCTTTCGGCGTCCAGCGCCGAGGTTGCCTCGTCGAGCAGCAGGATCGGTGCATTGCGCAGGATGGCGCGGGCGAGCGCGATGCGCTGGCGCTGGCCGCCGGAGAGGTTGCGCCCCATCTCGCCCGCCGGCGCATCATAGCCCCCCGGCAGCGCCAGGATGAACTCATGCGCGTTGGCGGACCGGGCCGCCGCTTCGACCGCTGCACGCGGCGCGCCGAGGCGGCCAAGCGCAATATTGCTGGCGATCGTGTCATCGAACAGCGCGGCATCCTGCGAGACGAGCGCCACATTGCTGCGCAGGCTGGCGCCAACAACATCCTGCACATCCAGCCTGTCGATCAGCACCGCGCCGGAGGTCACGTCATAAAGGCGCATGAGCAGGTTGAAGACCGTGGACTTGCCCGCACCGGACGCGCCGACGAAGGCGACCGTCTCGCCGGGCTGCGTGGTGAAGGTGAGGCCCTTCAGGGCCTGCGTGCCGTCCGGATAGGCAAAGTGCACGTCGCGGAATTCCACGCTGCCCGCAACACTGTTCATCTTCAGGGCGCCTGGCTTGTCAGCCACCTGCGGCGCGGCGTCGACGATCTCGAATACGCGGTCAGCCGCGGCGGCGCCTTCCTGCGCGACCGCGCTGATCGAGCCGAGGGCGCGC
>CALGEF010000487.1 GCA_937881755.1 uncultured Acidobacteriota bacterium | reverse complement strand
AGTTCGAAGCCGTGGATAATGCCGCGACCGCCGCAGCCGCGGCCGACTTCAGGTCCGCCAAGTTCCATGGCGAAGACGCCGTAGCGCTTGAAGCACACGTCACCAATGGCGACTTCCTCGCCGGCGAGTTTTTTCTTTGACGAGGTCTCGATGATCGTCGGGCAGGCCTTGCCGCCGAACAGGAGCGAGGTTGTGTCGGATTTAGGATCGCAGCCGATCAGCAGGACCTTCTTGCCCTGCTCGGCCATCATGCAGGAGAGATTGGCGAGCGTGAAGCTTTTGCCGATGCCGCCCTTGCCGTAGATCGCGATGATCTGGGTATCTTTCTTGACCGGGCCGGTGGCGACCGGATCGGGCTCAACCGAAGCTTCGTCGCGCAGGGCGCTCGTGTACTCTTCGGTGCCATGGCGGCTTGTCAGGCGGAGTTCGTCAGACATCAGAGGATTCCCAATCAATGATCATTTTCAGGCAAGCCGGATCGCTGAAGGCCTGGGCGTAAGCGCCGGCAGCCTGAGCAGCGGGCGAAGTGTGCGTGATGAGGCCCGAGAGCGGCAGGCGGCCGGACTGGACGAGGGCGGCGACAGCGGTGAGGTCCGACGGGCGCCATTCGGCGGCGACACGCAGGCGCATTTCCTTGCGGAACGCCAGCGGGAAGCTGAAGGAGGGACGGACGGAGTAGAAACCGGCGAGGCAGATTTCGGCCGAGTGCGCGGCATGCGGCAGCACCTTGTCGATGATGTTCGCGTCACCGCTCATGTCACATATCGAGGCATAGTCGCGGCGGGCGTCGTCTTCCGGCGCGATGACCGGATAGTCGGCCGTGTTGCGGCGGGCGGGGTTCATTTCCCAGACAACCGGATTGCCGCCGAGGGCAATCACGATCCGCGCGGTGAGGCGGCCGAGGACGCCGTAACCGATGATGAGATCCGGAAGCCTGCCGGCAATTATGGCGTGATGGGCAGTGGCGGCGAGCGCGAGCAGCACCCCTTCCCGGGGCTCTGCAAAGTCGATCCGGTGGGCCTTGTCGGCGGCGACCACGAGGCGCGAGGCTGAGGCGCCGAACAAGCCGTGCGCAGCTTCGAAGCAGCGCGCGCCGGGGACAAAGACGAGTTCGCCGACACGGTGCGGCGCGGCGTTTGACTGGATGATGCGGCCCACGGCTTCATAGCCGGGCACGAGCGGATAACCCATACCGGGGAAGGACGGCATCTCGCCAGACCACATCAGGCGCTCAGTGCCGGTGCTGATGCCGGACCAGAGGATATCGACGACGACGTCGTCTGCCTGCGGAGCAGTCAGGGCGAGGGAGCCGAGGGTGGCAGAGCGGGCGCCGTCAAACAGGACGGCGGAGGCGCGCAGCTCGAGTTCTTCTCGCGCAGGAGCGCGATGGGCCCTTCTGGGCAGGCCGGGGTGTAACCCCTGCGACTCGATGACGCCCGTTCTCATGCATGTCACTTTAGTTTGACAGTTACGTGTGTCAATGTGGATTTACGATAAATGCCCGAAATGCGGGCATTCACCGGAATCGTTAGCTCGCGATGATTGCGCTCACGAGCAGGGGCTGTGCTGTCTTCAGCTGCCGGATGTGCTGGAATCCCGCTTCCTGCAGCAGTTTCTGCAGGTCTGCCGGCCTTCGGGGGGCGCCGCGCCCCATCGCCCAGAGGTAAAACCCGAAATAGGCGTCGGCCATCGCTTCGGCGCCCGGAATGCCCGCCATCGGCTCTGCAATCAGCAGCTTGCCCGCAGGCGCCAGGGCTTTTCGGGCCGAGGCGAGCAGCTGGCGGACGGGGCCATCATCATGGTCATGCACTACCCGGATCAGGGTAATCAGGTCGGCGCCCTTCGGCAGGGGATCGTTCAGCATGTCGCGCGGCTCGATCCGGAAACGCGGCCAGAGCGGCGTGGCAGACAGCTTCGCTTCGGCGAGCCTGGCCACCGGCGGCAGGTCGACCAGCACGAGGTTCAGGCTGTCATGCGCGGTTGCGACGGCGATCAGGAACGCGCCAAGGCCGCCGCCGACATCCATCACGGTGAGGTGGCGGCGGAAGTCGTAGGCTGCAAGCACGTTCTGCGCGATCAGCGCCTGGGTCTCGGCCATCAGGGCCGAATAGGCGGCGGCATCTGCATCGCTGGCTGAAGCGGTGTAGGCCCAGAAGCGCGACAGCTCGGTATCCGGCCTGCGCGCGCGCAGCAGGGCGAGCGGATCAGCGATGTCACGGTAGAAAGCCTTGTGATGGCGGATCATCGCGAAGACAGCGGGATTGCCGAGCAGCGCCGCGCCAGCTTCGCCGAGGGCAAAGCGGCCATCCAGGCGCACCCGGAGCAGATCGAGCGCCGCGGCAGCGCGCAGGAGGCGCAGGGCGCCGTCTGCCGGCAGGCCGGAAAGGGCGGCGAAGTTTGCGGCGGTTACGGGCGCCGCGCGCACCGCTTCGAGCAGGCCGCTTTCGACGGCGGCCGACAGGACCTGTGAGTAGACGAAGCCGGCGACGAGATCGAACGTGGCTTTGGTCTTCTGCCGGGCAATGCCGCGCGTGAACGGGTTGCCGACCGCCCAGGACTGGAACTGCGTATTCGCAATCAGGCCGTTACGCCATTCGGCGAACCGGTCGGCGAGGCTCATTGCAGCGCCCTCCCCGGCCCGTGCATATGGGCTTCAGGCCACGTTGCGCAGAAGGCTTTGCGGCATCAGGCGCGCAGCCTGGCCTTGTACGATCTCGCGCAGCATCGGGGCGCCGGCACAGTCCGGAATGGCATCCGAGGCATCCGAGATCAGGCCCTTGAGGCGCGCGATGGCGCCGGCAATGCCGAAATTCTGCACGGCGTTGGGCCGCAGATGCGAGGCATCCTGCCCGGCCGGTTTGCCGAGTTCTTCTTCGTCCAGCAAAACATCGCGCAGGTCATCCGCGACCTGGTAGGCTTCGCCGAGGCGTTCGCCGAGTGCGCGCCAGGGCGCAGGATCGAGACCCGCAGCCGCCGCGCCCGACATCGAGGCGGCGACGAACAGGGCGCCGGTTTTCGCCTGGTGATAAGCGCTGAGATCGATGACGGGTTCGCTTTCCCAAGCCTGGCCAGCCACGATTCCGCGCGGGGTGCCGACGGCGTCGATGAGGATCGACATCAGCGGTGCGAGGGCTTGCGGCGAGGCACGGCATTCCCGCAGCAGCGTGTCAAAGGCCATGACGATCAGCGCGTCGCCCGCGAGGACGGCGATGGCTTCGCCGTAAGCGGCATGCACGGACGGCTTGCCCCGGCGGATTGCGGCGCCGTCAAAGGCGGGCAGATCATCATGGACAAGCGAGGCGCAATGCATCAGTTCGAGGGCTGCGCCGGCGCCGGAGGCCGCTTCGATACCCCGGCCTTCGCCGCAGGCCGCGGCCACCGCTACGCAGAGTTTCGGCCGGACCCGGGCGCCGCCCGGAAAGACGGAATGGCGGATGGCCCGGCCCAGCATGGGGGGGGCACCGGGTTCCTCGGCGCCCGCTACGGAGCGTTCGAGTACGCGTTCGATCAAAGTGTCTACGTTCATGCGTCCTCCGTTGCGTCATCTTATGTTGTCATTCTTGACTGTCAAACTGAATTGACGTTTTCTGGTTTCAAGAGGGATTGCGGATGGCCATTGCGAAATTAGCGCCTGCGCCGCTGCCTCGCCTGTTCGATACGGCGACGCCGCCCGGCGGCTATACCTGGTGGTATGCCGACGGCCTGAGCAAGGATGGTGATTTCGGTTTCACCGTGATCGCCTTCGTTGGCAGCGTGTTTTCGCCCTACTATGCCTGGTCCGGACGGGGCGATCCCTACAATCACTGCGCGGTAAATGTCGCGCTGTATGGCCGCAGCCGCAGCCGCTGGGCGATGACCGAGCGCGGGCGCGGTGATCTGCAGGCGGACGCTTCCAGCCTGCGGATCGGGCCGAGTTCACTGCACTGGGACGGCACGAGGCTGACCATCGACATCGCGGAACATGGCATGCCGGTGCCCCTGCCCGTGCGCGGGCAGATCCGGATCACGCCGCGCGCGCTGAACACGCAGGTGTTCCAGCTGGACACCGCCGGCGCCCATTCCTGGCAACCGATTGCGCCGTCTGCGGATGTGGAGGTGGACTTCAGCGCGCCGGGTCTTCGCTGGCGGGGCGACGCCTACTTCGACACCAATCGCGGCCAGTCGCCGCTCGAGGAGGCGTTCCGCTACTGGGACTGGTCGCGCGTGCAGTCTCCCGACGGGCGCACGGCGATCCTCTACAACACGGTGGAGCGCAGCGGGACCGAGCGCGGCCTCGCGCTGATGTTCGCGCCGGACGCAAGCCATCAGACGTTCGATCCGCCCCCAAAGGCGCGACTTGCGGCGACGCCGCTCTTCAGGATCAAGCGAACCACGCGGGCGGGCAACGGGACATCCGTCCGCCTCGGGCGCACACTTGAGGACTCGCCCTTCTACAGCCGTTCGATCATCGAGAGCGATCTGCTCGGCCCGCGCGCGGCCGGTGTGCACGAGAGTTTTGACGGCGACCGGCTGGCGATGGGGCTGGTCAAGCTTATGCTGCCTTTCCGCATGCCGCGGCGACCCATCAACAAATAGGGGTCAGGCCTTCTGGTCCGCAGCTGCCGCAGCGGCGGCCTCTTCAGCCTCGCGTTTCTTGATGGCGCGGTTCGTGCTCCAGAGCTCCCAGAAGCCCCAGGCGAGGGCCGAGCCGCTGAAGATCACCAGTTCGAGCAGGAAGAGGCTGTGCATGGGGTCAACCCTGTCCGGGATAAAGATCGCGTTGTTCCAGTCTCAGAAACAGATCGATCGCCCAGGGCGCCGAACCTGCCTTGGGCGCGTCCACCAGAATCGGCGGCGGCGCGGGCGCAGCCTCCACGGCGTCGATCAGGAACTGGCATTCGGGCGCTGGCGGCGCGTCCAGGTTGGCGGCCCCGGGGCGGCCCGGAATGAAAGAGCCGGCCGCGAGGGCAATCTTGCGGCGCTTCGAGACGACCGCCCGCCGGGCGATGCTGTCATGCCCGGCGCGGGCAATCTCGGCGCCGATTTCGGCATAGATCGCCGCGGCGGCGCGGATGGCGGGGCGGCAGGCCTCGGGCAGAAGGGCAATGCCGCTGATACCGGACGCGTAAAGCGGACGGGCGGCGTCCAGCATCCGCTCAGTGAGCAGGCGTACGCGGGCATCCGCTTCGCTCAGCGCGGCAAGATCTTCAGATGTAAGCCCGGCGTCGCGCAGCCAGTAGGTGGGCAGGTAGCAGCGCCCGGCCCGCGCATCCTCGCCGATATCGCGCGCAATGTTAGTCAGCTGCATCGCCAGGCCTAGATCGCAGGCGCGGGCGAGCGCCACCGGGCTGCGCACACCCATTACCAGTGTCATCATCACGCCGACGGTGGAGGCGACGCGCGCGGCATAGGATTTCACATCTTCCAGCGTCTCGAAGCGGCGGCCCTGCGCATCCCATTCGAAACCTTCGACGAGGGCTTCCGGCACGGCGAAGGGAATGCCGTAAGCGCGCAGCACCCAGGCAAAGGCGCGGTCGACACTTTCGGGATCCGGCTGACCCGCATCGGCGAGCCGGAGGCGCCGGCGCACATCCTGCAGCGCGGCTTCCGGGTGGGCGCCTTCGTCCACGGCGTCATCGGAGACGCGGCAGAAGGCATAGAGGGCGTAGGCAGCGGCGCGCACATCCCGCGGCAGCAGCAGAGAGGCGGCATGGAAACTCTTGGAACCATCCCGGATGATGCGCCCGCATGCGGCAAGATCACTTGCCAGTTCAGCCGCGCTGTCGGTGCCTGAAACCCTCATCCAGAATTTCTCTTTCCGGCGGCACGCAAAACGCCGTCCAAACCCCAGTCTAGCGCCAGACGAACTGAATCCAAGCCATATGGCCAGCCCGAAAGAATTGGGGCACATTATATTTTACACTTACCTGTGTCACCCCTGTTGGACGGCACACTGCGGACGCAAGAGATGCCCAAGACGGTACTTCTCACACTTGGGCGGTTGCCAAAGGCCCTCGAACTCGCACGCGCCTTGCACCAGGCTGGTGCCCGCGTGATCGTGGCAGACCCATTCGGACTGCATGTCTGCCGGGCCTCCCGCTGCGTGGCCAGATCGATCCGGGTGCCGGCGCCCAATACCGATCCGGCGGCCTACCTCGATGCCCTGGAGGCGATCGTCCGGCAGGAAGGCGTCGATATAGTTGTTCCGGTATCGGAAGAGGCCCTGCATGCTGCAAGCCTTGCCGGGCGGCTTCCGGCGCGAGCCCGGCTTTATAGTCCGCCGCAGCAGAAGCTGGCACGCCTGCACGACAAGCTCGCTTTCAACCGCGCTGCAGACCTGATGGGCCTGACGGTTCCGGAAACCCACGAAGGCCAAACTCCGGCCGCGCTCGCGCTGGCAGCGGCGCAGGACTATATCGTCAAGCCTGCACATGGCTGCTCCGGCATCGGCGTATCATTGCGGCGCAAGGGCGACCCGCTGACCGCGGCGGACCGCCAACCGGGCATGCTGGTGCAGGCACGATTGCCCGGCCGGCATGTCAGCTCGTTCAGCGTAACCCGTAACGGCGAAGTCCTGGCAACCGCGCTCTACCAGGGCCGGATTTATTCGGGAACCGTATCTGTCTCGTTCGAGCGGGTCGATGATTGCCCTGCCGCGGCCAGCTGGATCCGCCGCTTTGCCGAAGCTGAAGCCTATACCGGTTTCATCTCGTTTGACTTCATCGAAGACGCTCAGGGTGTTCCGCGTGCCATCGAATGCAACCCCCGGCTGACGAGCGGCGTTCACTTCCTCGACCCCAAGGGACTTGCCCAAGCGGTTCTGAACCTTCCCGAAGCGCGGCCGATCGCCATGCGGCCGGTCCGCGCTTTCCAGGAAGGACATACCGCCCTTCTCGAGGTGTACGGCGCCCTGTACCGGCCCAGGGAGTTCTTCCGTAGACTGAAGGCCTTTCTGACGTCGCAGGATGTATTGTTCAGGCTGAACGATCCCCTGCCCTTCTTCCTGTTCACGCCGATGTCCTGGCCCGTTCTGCGCCAGGCGCTTTTCGAGAAGGTTTCTCTCGGCGAAGCCGCAACGCGCGACATCACCTGGGTTCCTTCCGAAGACCGGGCCGGCGCCCATTTCGATTCAGAGGTCAGACATGGCGCAGCCGTACCCGGCACATGATCTCACGGGCTGGCCGTGTCGTCAGGCGCGCAACGGGGCGCACGCCGCGAGCCTCGCTGACGTCAAAGTCAAACCGGCGCGCAAGGCGCGCGAGAACAAGGATGCCTTCAGCTGTGGCGAAGCCAGCCCCTACGCAGGTATGCGGTCCAGCCCCGAACGGAATGAAGGCGCCGGGCGTCTGCGCCGCTTCACCTTCCGGCAGAAAGCGGTCCGGGTTGAACCTGTCGGGTTCCTGCCAGTAGGATTTGTGCCGGTGAAGGGTCCAGGGCGCGATCATCACAAGGGCGCCCCGCCGCAGCATCCGGCCACCGATCCTGGCCGGCTTGAGCGCCACTCTCGGCATGAAGGTGATTGGCGGATAGAGGCGAAGGGTCTCGCGAAACACGGCGCGCGCAAACGGCATGCGCCGGGTGTGCTCGAAACTGACCGGTCCGTCCCCGGCAACTGCATCGATCTCGGCCCGCAGGCGGGCGAGGATGTCCGGCCGGCTGGCGAGCATGTAGACAGCCCAGGTGAGGGCGCTGGCGGTCGTCTCATGTCCGGCGAGAAAGAAGACGCCCAGCTGGTCGATAAGCTCATCCCTCGAAAAGCCCTCGCCCGTGGAAGCGTCCCGGGCGGCCATCACCGCGCCGGCAATATCATCCGTACCCGTATGCCCGTCGATCAGCGCGCCCAGATGCGACCGGATCCGGGCGCAGGCGGCAAGCACGCCGGGCTTTTGCGGAACGCGCGTCCAGGCCGGGTCCGAAATCAACCGCGCAATCCGGACCTGCGCAACATCACGTTCGAAGACAATGAAATCGTCGAACACATCCCGGGCGACGCCAACATCCAGCGACACCGAAAAGACCGTCCGGCAGATGATGTCGGCGGTCAGGTGGCTCATCGCCAGATCGAGCGACAGGGGCTCGCCCGAGGCTGCAAGTTGATCGAGGCGCCCTTCCTGATCGGTGACCGCCTCGCTCATGGCCTTGAACGCAATCGACAAGCGCATGTGCGAGAAAGCCGGATCGATCATCGCCCGTTGCCGGCGCCAGGTTTCTCCGTCCGTCACGAAAATAGACTCGCCGATCAGCGCCTCGAGCGCGCCAACCATCAGGTCACTCTTCGGAAAGATTCCGTCCTTGTCTTCGAGAATCTGCCGGACGACCGCCGGATCGTTGAACAGGATGATCGACCGGCGCGAATAGCCGAGCGCACCTGCTGCGACACGGTACGCCGAGGCCGGAAGCAACGCCAGGAGATTGCCCTCCCCCTGCCAGAGCGTGCGGGCCAGCGCGGCGACCGGCCAGAGGGGGCGAGGGCGCGGGGGATCAATCGCAGGGCCCTGCTTTTGCGCCATTCACTATTGTCCTCTGCTGTTTCTCCTGCCACGGACTAGCATATTCATGTCGATGCACCATGCCTTCGAATTGCTGATCGCCGCGCACATCATCACCGGTGCGCCTGGCCTCGCAGGCTTCTGGGTACCCATCTCCGCGCGCAAGGGCGGCCGCCTCCACCGGCTGTCGGGCCAGGCATTTGTCGGGCTGATGCTGGCTACAGCCAGTTTCGCCGCGATGATGGCAACGCTGACCCTTCTCGAGCCGCTTGCAACCCATCCCAAGCTTGCATCGCACGAAATCTTTGGACGCCCGGAGATCATCCGGGGCATCTTCGGCTGGATGATGTTGTTTCTGGCGATCCTGACGATAAACCTCGCCTGGTATGGCCGCGCCTGCATCCTGAACCGGACCGATCACGCACGTCACCGGTCCCCGCTCAACATCGCCTTGCAGGTTGTGCTGACGGCCGCTGCCTTGAACTGCGCTGTCCAGGGAATGCTGATCGGCCAATGGATGATGGTCGGCATTTCGGTCGTCGGATTTGCCACGGTTGGCACCAATCTCTGGTTCATGCTGCGCTCGCGGCCGCAACCGCTCGAATGGCTGACCGAACACATCAAGGCGCTCGTGGGCACCGGTATTTCTGTCTATACTGCCTTCCTCGCCTTCGGCGCGGTCCGCTACGTGCCGGAGCTTGCGCTGTCTCCGCTGCTCTGGAGCATTCCGCTGATCGTGGGCGTGTCTCTCATCCTGTACCATCAGCGCGCCGCGACCGCGCCGCTGCGCCGCGCCCGGATGAAGGCGGCCACGTGACCTCCCGGGGACGTGTCGTCGTGATCGGTGCCGGCGCCGGCGGGCTTGCGGCGGCCAGTGACCTCGCGCATGCCGGGCTCGATGTCACCGTGCTCGACAAGGCGGCCTGCGAAGGCGGCAAGATGCGGCAGGTCGAGGCTGGCGGAACGCACATTGATGCCGGCCCGACCGTGTTCACGATGCGCTGGGTGTTCGAAGCGCTGTTCGAAACCGGGGGCCAGACCTTCGGAACGTCACTGGGTTTGACGCCTGCCGCGGTGCTCGCGCGCCACGCCTGGCGGGAGTCCGGCGTGCTCGACCTGCATGCCGACATAGACGCATCGGCCGACGCGATCGGCGCCTTTGCAGGCCGCCGCGAAGGCGAGGCCTACCGGGGCTTCATTGCCGAGTGCCGCGACATTCACACGACCCTGAAGGACACCTTCATGGCGGCCCGGAAGCCGACCCCTGCCAGCCTGATGCTGAGGGTCGGAGACCTCGGCGCAATGTGGCGCACCCGGCCTTTCGATAGCTATTGGTCGCGCCTGTGCCAACGGTTCACGGACCCCCGCCTGCGCCAGCTTTTCGGCCGGTATTCAACCTATGTCGGCTCTTCCCCGTTCCGCGCGCCGGCGACCCTGATGCTGATCGCCCATGTCGAGCAAGACGGCGTCTGGCTTCTGGATGGCGGGATGCGCGCGCTGGCCTCAGCGGTGCGGCGCCTCGCCGAGGCAGGCGGCGCGAAATTCCGCTTTGGCGAAGAGGTAGGGCGCATCCTTGTAAGCCGGGGCGCGGTGTGCGGGGTAAGGCTTCAATCCGGCGAGGAGATCCCGGCTGGCGCGGTAGTCTTCAATGGCGATGCGGCGGCGCTTTCCGCGGGCCTGCTCGGAGATGATGTGCGCGGGTCAGTGCCCATAGTGCCCCGCCGCGCGCGGTCCCTGTCGGCGATCACCTGGTGCGTTGCGGCGCAGACCCGAGGCTTGCCGCTGGCCTATCACAATGTGTTCTTCTCGGACGACTACAAGGATGAATTCGATGCGGTCTTCCGTGACCGGACGATCACGCAGCGGCCGACCGTCTATATCTGCGCCCAGGACCGCCGCGGCGACGCGGCCCCGGACGGCCCCGAGCGATTGCTGCTGCTCATCAACGCCCCGCCTGACGGGGACCTTGTTCAGTCGCCGATAACTGATGCCGGCGCGTTTTCCGGCCGCGTGCTGGAACACCTCGAATCCTGCGGGCTTACCCTCGATGGCAGCTTGTCAGAAGGCGCCGCGACGACACCGCAGGGTTTTGCAAGCCTCTTTCCGGCAACCGGCGGCGCGCTTTATGGCCAGGCCAATCATGGCCCGATGGCGAGTTTCGCGAGGCCCGGAAGTGCCGCCCGCATTCCCGGCCTCTACCTCGCCGGCGGCTCCGCCCATCCGGGGCCGGGCGTCCCGATGGCGACGCTGTCGGGCCGCCTCGCCGCGGCGCGTATCCTGTCAGATCTGAAGCGCGGCAAGCGGCTCTAGCGCGCTCAGGCGCGCAGGCCAGCCCGCCAGAGCGAGGCTTCCGGAACCAGCTTGTCCACCACTTTCGCCGATGACAGGACACTTGGCACACCTGCGCCGGGATGCGTGCTGGCGCCTGCAAGATAGAGCCCCTTCACGTCAGCGCTCACATTGTGAGGACGGAACCAGGCGCTTTGCAGGAGTTTCGGCTCCAGTCCGAAAGCCGCGCCCTTCGTCGACAGAAGGCGGTCGCGGAAGTCGAGGGGCGTCATCAGCCGCTCGCTGACGATTTCCTGCCGCAGACCCGGCAATACGGTTGCTTCCAGTCTCTCGGCAACCCGCTCCCGGAACGGGCCCGCCATCGCTTCCCAATCCGTGCCAGAGTCGAGGTGCGGAACCGGCGCCAGCACATAGAAACTGTCGCAGCCTGGCGGCGCCAGCGATGGATCGTTTGCCGTCGGACGATGAAGATACAGGCTGAAATCTTCCGCAAGAACCTTGTTGCGGAAGATGTCTTTCAGCAGGCCGCGATAGCGCGGCCCGAGAACAATCGTGTGATGGTAGCAGTCCTCATACTGCCGGCGCGTTCCAAAATACCAGACGAACAGGCTCATCGAATAGTCGGCTCTCGCGACTTTCCGGTCTGTCCAGACGCGCCGTTTGGTGTTGCGCAGCAGCTTCGAGTAGGTCCAGCCGATTTCGGCGTTGGAGACCACCAGGTCGCAATCGATCACATCGCCGTTTGCTAGACGCACACCTGTCGCACATCCGTCCTGCGTGAGTATCTCGTCCACTTCGGTATTGAGGCAAATCTTATTGCCCTGCCCTTCGATCAGGCTGACAAGACCCCGGACCAGTTCGCCCGTGCCGCCGATGGCATAATGGACGCCCCATATCCGTTCGAGGTGAGATATCAGGCAGTAATAGGATGTTGCCTCGAATGGATCTCCGCCGATGAACAGGGGATGGAAGGAAAAGGCGATGCGCAGCTTTTCGTTCGAGAAGTAGTCCGAGACCTTTGCATAGACACAGCGAACACCGCCAAGGCGTACCATGTCCGGAGCCGCCTTCAGAAGGGTCGAGACCTGGTGAAAAGGTTCCTCCGCAAGCTGGGTATAGGCTGCGTCGAAAATAGCTTCGCTGGCTTTCAGGAAGCGGTCAAATCCGGCCACGTCTTCCGGGGCGAACCTGGCGATTTCAGCACGGGTCCTGTCCTCGTCGGCGTGGGCCTCGAACACGGAGCCATCATCAAAGCGGATGCGATAGAACGGATTGATCGCCTTGAGTGTGATGTCGTCTTCCAGGCGGCGGCCACACAGCGCCCAAAGCTCGTTGAAGAGATGCGGAGCTGTCAGGATTGTCGGCCCCGCATCAAAGGTGAAGCCGTCCTGCCGGAACGTATAGGCCCGGCCTCCCGCTGCATCCAGCTTCTCAAAGACAGTTACGCGGTAGCCTTTCGCACCCAGCCGGACGGCAGCGGCCAGGCCGCCGAAACCGGCCCCTATAACAATCGCATGCGGGGCTTCAGTGTCTGGCTCGATAGGGTGGGTCATTCCGTCCATGGCGCTGAGCCTCCTCCATTTCCTGTGTCAGGTGCGCAGACGCCCTGTAGCAACGGACAATCTGCAAATCCGGCAAGCCGGCGTGACATGGAGCGCGCCGCGCATTCGTCACGCTTTTTCATGTGCCGGATTTCCGGGCTGGCAGTTCGGCGCTTGCGAAAGCGGAAAAGACCGAGGCCGCGACGCAGGCAGCGTCTTCCTCATGCGCGAGATGGCCGAGGCCCGGCAGGCGCTCGAGGCTGGCGCCCTTGTAGCGCCGCGCCAGCGCCTCGGCATGTTCGGGCGGCACAGCGCGGTCGTTCAGGCCCACGATCTGGTGCAGGCTGAGACCGGCGCGCTCGAACGGCGCCATGACGCCGGAGACATCCCAGTTCGCCATCATCGACAGGGTGCCGGCGACATGGCGCGAATTGCCGAACAGACGGCCATAGAATTCGAGATAGTCCGGCCCCGGATGGGAGCCGGTGCCTTCGATCAGCCGCGCGACGCGGGACGGGTCGCGTCCACCTCTTGCGAGCGCGCGCGCGACAAGGGGATTGATCGCCAGCGCTTTCGCCATCACCGGCGCAATCAGCGCGGCAGGGCCACCAAACGGTTTCAGCGCCCCATTGATCGACACCGTACCGCGCGGCCGCGGATCAAGCTCCGACGCGAGCCGGACGGCGATCGCAGCGCCTGCGGAATGGCCGACAATCAGCGCGGGACGGAAATTTTCTGCCGCCAGCAACACCTTCAGCGCATGCACCATTCCGGGCAGCGCGGAATCCAGGCGCCTGAAGCTTTGCGTGAAGCCGTGCCCTGGCAAATCTACCGCGAGCGTGTCGAAGCGCGCGGCGAGAAGCGGGAAAAGTACGGCCCAGGAATGCGTCGAGGCGCCGGTGCCGTGTAGCAGCAGGACGTGCTCCCCCTTCCCCGCGCGCTGCACGTGCCAGCGGGTCGTGGCCGCCTCAACGAAGCGGCTGTGCGCGCGGTTCGGCCAGTCCCTGCCGTCTGTTGCCCAGTCCAGTCCCTTGGCCACGGACCCTACTCCAGCAACAGGCTGCGCACATCGCGCGAGACGCGGGCGGCGTCGGCGACGGGCAAGGGGCGGTAGATTGCGCCCATCTCTGTACTGACGAGTTCGGCCTGCGCGCTGGGGCGTTTGGAAATATCGAAGAACAGGACGGGTTCCTGCAGGGACTTGAGCCGCCGCGCCATGTCGCGCGCGTCCTCGGCGGCGCGCTCGCGCCCGGGCGTGCCGTCCAGCGCAATATTTCCCTGCCCGTCCGACAGGAACACGACATGCGGCGCCTTACGCTTGCGCCGCTCGATCCGCACGAGTTGCGCCGCCGCCGCGATACCTGCCGCCAGCGGCGTGCCCCCGCCGCCCGGCAGTCGGGAGAGAGACCGCTTCACCCGCGTCAGCGACCGCGTCGGTGGCAGCAGCAGGTCTGCGCCTTCCTTGCGGAAGGCGATCAAGGCCACTGACTCCCGGCGCGAGTAGCAGCCGCTGAGCAAGAGTTCGATTGCGCCCTTCGCGTCGGCGAGGCGATTCATGGCCGAGGAACCGGAGGCATCGACGACGAAGATCACCACTGCTTCGCTGCGATGGCGGAAGCGTTTGACGCGGAAATCGCTGGCACGCACGGAAATCACCGCGCCGCCGGACGGCGCCTCGCGGATGCGCTGCCAGGGGGCGGCGGTGCGTAGCGTCGAGAGCAGGTCGAGCCGGCCATCGCGGCGCGGGTCGCCGGCGCGCGCGCCGATCCGGCTGCCGCGCCGGCGGGAATCGACCATGTCGCCAGACTTGCCGGCGGGTACTTCCTGACGGGTGCGCTGGCGCGTGGTGCGCGCGCGGGCGGCCATGTCGAGCGAGACGCGCACGCGCACGGCCTCGACCAGAAGTTCGGTCAGTTCATCCGGCTCCGGCTGCGGGCGGGAGGCATCGTCCGTGTTCTCGTTGTCCGGCTCCGGCGGTTCCGGCGGCGGCGGCGCAGGCGGTTCGCTCCGGTCGATCAGCACATTCGCGCGACTTGCATAGACAAGTTCCGCAGCGAGCGAGGCATCTGCATCGGTCACCTCATCGCGCCCAGCCAGGGCGGCGATGCCGCGGGCGGCGGCAAGGCAGAAAGCAGGCGCGCGCAGCGAGCGGATACCGAGCCGCAGGGCGGCATCGATCAGCGCGTGCATGATGGCATCCGGCACCGAGACCCAGCGCAGCTTCGCACGCGCCGCGTCGACTATGGCGGGGCTCAGTGTTTCCGGCCTGGGCCGGGCGGGCGATACGCCGTGCAGGGACAATCCGAAGGCCAGCCGGTCACCCAGGCCTGCGGGCAGGAGTTCGCCCGGCTCGTCCGGATCGGCAAAGGCGAGCGACACAAATTTTGCGGGCGCGCGGAGAGACAGCCCGTCGCGTTCGGTTTCCACTTCGCCGGTATCGATGACGCGGGCGAGCTGCGCCGCGGCGCGCCCCGGGAGACGCTCCGCCATCGGAACAATCAGCACGCCGCCATCGGCGCGGGCAAGCAATCCGGTTTCGGCAATCGGGCGGCCCGCGGCGAGTGTTGCGGCAAGATCCAGCCCGCCGATCAGACGGTCATCGGTGATCGAGACTGGCATACGGTGCAGCGCGGCGCCGGCGCCGAGGCGCTGCGTCACGCGGTCCTGCAGCAGGCCGGCGAGTTCCGGCGCGGCGCCGTCGAACACGGCGCCTTTTAGCCGGAGCGGCATCAGCGCCAGCAAGGCCGCCGCCAGGTCGGCCTGTCCCCAACGCGCCGCGTCCATCCGCTCGAAAGCTTCCCGGCTGGCTTGCCGGTCGGTGGACGGTGCGGCGGCGGGGTTCACGACACGAACACCTCCGAGACCGCACGCTCGACGCGGATGCCCGCATCGGTATCGTCCAGCGGATCCTTGCGCAGCCGGTGGCGCAGCGCCAGCGGCGCAACTGATTTCAGCGTCTCCATTGAGACCTCCGCTTCGCCGGACAGCGCCGCACGGGCCCTGGCGGCGCGCATCAGGGTCAGCTCACCGCGCAAGCCGTCGGCGCCGAGCGTCAGGCAAAGCTCGACGGCTTTCGCCAGAACCGCGTCCGGCAGGGTGACGGTCGTTACGCGGGCGCGCGCCTCGACGACGCGCTTGCGCAGCGCGCTTGTCTTGCGTGACCAGTCCTTGATGAAGGCGGCGGGATCCTGTTCGAACGTATCGCGGCGGCGGACGATTTCCATCCGCTCGGCAAGGTCGGTCGAGGTGCGCACGTCCACGCAGAGGCCAAACCGGTCGAGCAGTTGCGGGCGCAGGTCCCCCTCCTCCGGGTTGCCGCTGCCGACCAGCACGAACTTCGCCGGGTGGCGGACGGAGAGGCCTTCGCGCTCGACCACGTTCTCGCCGGACGCGGCCACATCGAGCAACAGGTCCACGAGATGGTCGTCGAGCAGGTTCACTTCATCGATATAGAGAAAGCCGCGGTTGGCGCGGGCGAGCAGGCCCGGCTCGAAGCGCTTCTCGCCTTTGGAGAGGGCGCGTTCGAGATCGAGCGCGCCAAC
>CALGEF010000486.1 GCA_937881755.1 uncultured Acidobacteriota bacterium | reverse complement strand
TGGACCCGGAAAACCCCGGTGAGCGCCTGCAAATCCTGATCGCCGCGCGTGAACCCGTGCGCGAGATGCGCATGGCTTGGGAGAACTACCGCGATCCGCTCGAACGGTTCAATTTCATGCGCTACCTGTGGAATTCGGTCATCGTCACCTTTTCCGCCACCATGGTGACGCTGCTGATCAACTCCATGGCGGCCTATGGCCTGTCGATCTACGAATTCCGGGGGCGCAATGCGATCATGCTTTTCGTGATCGGAACGCTGATGATCCCGATTACCGTGATCCTTGTCCCGGTCTACCTCGTGGTCACGAACCTGGGCATGATCAACTCGCTTTGGGCGGTGATCCTGCCCGGCGCGGCGACGCCAACGGGGGTGTTCCTGCTGCGCCAATACATGCTGACCATTCCGCGTGATCTGATCGAGGCGGCGCGGATGGACAAGGCTTCGGAATGGCAGATCTACTGGCGCGTGGTGATGCCCTTGGCGATGCCTGCCGTGGCGGTGCTGGCGATCTTCTCGATCATGTGGCGCTGGAACGAATTCCTCTGGCCGCTGATCGTGCTGAACCGGTCCGAGGTCTATACGCTGCAAGTCGGGCTCAACGCCTTCCAGGGCGAGTTGGACGTACAATGGCACTATATCCTCGCCATGACCGTCGTGACGCTGATCCCGGTCGTAATCGTCTTCGCCTTCCTGCAACGGTTCATCACGACCGGCATAGCCTCCTCGGGGATGAAATGATGACGCACACACCGCTCATTTTCATGGATCCTTTCCCGCGGAACGAGGCCATGGTCTACACCCCCGACTGTGCCGATGCGCTGGCCGGGATGGGCCGGGTCGTTGCCCATTGGGGCAGCCGTGCGCCGGATGATCTGGTAGAAGAACATCTGGGCGAAATGACCGTGCTGATCGGCCAGACCGCCATGCCGAAGGAACGGCTGGACCGCGCCCCGACCCTGCGCGCGATCCTGAACGTGAAGGCCAATTGGGAACCGAACCTGGACTACGCCGAATGCCATGCGCGTGGCATTCATGTGCTGAGCGCAGCGCCCGCCATGGCCCCCGCCGTGGCCGAGTTCTGCCTGTGCCAGTCGATCAGCCTGTTGCGCGGGCTGCATCGGGCCGACGGGCTGTTTCGCGCCGGGCAGGAGGCCTACGGCATCGGCGGCAATGGCACGGCGGAGAGCCTCTATGGCGCCACCGTGTCACTGATCGGCTATGGAAACCTAGGCCGGGCGCTCGCTCCCTTGCTGCGGCCCTTCGGCGTGCGGTTGCTGGTCCATGACCCCTGGCTGTCGGATGGTTACCTGACAAGCGAGGGCCTTGTGCCTTTGCCGCTGGACGACGCGCTGACCCAATCGGACGTGGTCTTTCTTCTGGCGGGCGTCACGTCCGAGAACGAAGGGTTCCTGGATCGCACAAAGCTCGGCCTGATCAAGCGCGATGCCTGCGTTGTCCTTGCCTCGCGGGCCGAGATCGTGGATTTCGACGACTTTCTTGCGATGGCGGGGGAAGGTGCTTTCCGCGCCGCTGTCGATGTCTTCCCGGAAGAACCCGTGCCCGCCGGTCACGCGTGGCGCGACACGCCGAATGTCTTGTTCTCCGCCCACCTCGCCGGGGGGCTGCATGCGTCCTACGCCCGTATCAGGGACATGATGCTGGACGATATCGGCCAGATCCTCAAAGGCCTGCCGCCCCTGCGGATGCAGAAGGCCGATCCGCAATTCGCCGCCAAGATGCGCAGCCGCTAAGGAAAACCTGCCATGACCGAAATTCATCTCAAGAACGTGCGCAAATCATACGGCGAATTAGAGGTGATCCACGGCATCGACCTTCAGGTGCATTCCGGTGAATTCTGCGTCTTTGTCGGCCCCTCCGGCTGCGGCAAGTCCACCCTCCTGCGCATCATCGCGGGGCTGGAGGATATAACCTCCGGGGATATCGAGATCGACGGGACTGTTGTGAACCACACCAGCGCTGCCGATCGCGGGCTGGCCATGGTGTTCCAGTCCTATGCGCTCTACCCGCATATGACCGTTTACAAGAACATGGCCTTTGGACTTGAAAACTCGAAGATGCCGAAAGCGGAGATTGACGAGCGTGTCCGCAAGGCCGCCGAGCTTCTCCAGATTTCCGATTACCTCGACCGGCGGCCGAAGGCGCTTTCCGGCGGACAACGTCAGAGGGTCGCGATCGGCCGGGCCATTGTGCGCGACCCCAAGGCCTTCCTGTTCGATGAACCGCTGTCCAACCTCGATGCGGAACTGCGGGTCGCCATGCGCAAGGAACTCTCCGCCTTGCACGCCAATATCGGCGGCACGATGATCTACGTGACCCACGATCAGGTCGAGGCGATGACGCTGGCCGACAAGATCGTGGTTCTGCAAAAGGGAGTGGTGGAGCAAGTGGGCCCGCCGCTGGAACTATACAACCGGCCCCGTAATGCCTTCGTCGCGGGGTTTATCGGCTCGCCCCGTATGAACATGTTCGAGGGGCGCGCCGTTCGTGGTGACGACGGGCTGGCATTCAATATCGAAGGGGCGCATCTTGCTGTGCCTGACGTGCCGGGCCTGACCGATGGTGACCGCGTCACGATCGGAATCCGGCCCGAACACATTTCCGTTCATCCCGACAACTCGGGTGAACTGTCGGCCGATGTTGGCGTGACGGAGCAGCTGGGCGGAGAGACCTACCTCTATTGCGACGCACCGGGGCTTCCGCAGATCACTGTGCACCAGCAGGGCCAGCTGCCTTTCGAGCGGGGACAGTCCCTGTCGCTGAGCTTCGACCGCTCGCGGATGCATGTGTTCGACGCAGCGGGCAAGGCGCTTGCCAATGGATTGACAGGGTAGATACCGTCACGCGCCCGCCTCGCAGGGCTCATACATGTGCCGGAGGGTGCCAACCGTTCCACGCTCGAAACAGCCCCGTAACGCTGCTGCAAACAGCGGCAGCCCGGTGGCCGCACGTCATGATTTCAGGAGAGTATCGGCGGCTGCCTGGCTGGTCAGGTTGGCGCAATCATGCGGTCCAAACGGATCGCTTCGGCTCTGAAGTTGCGCAATCGCTGCCCTGTGCCTCTCTCAGCGTTTTCGGCCTTTCCTGAGAGGGGTGCCAAAATGTATACGTTGCGGCATCACGTTGACTTGGCATAATTTTTCAAAGACCGTGACGAAACTCGGCAAGATGAATCCGGCGTTATCAATCCTTGTGTTGGCTTGGATATTCACGCTGCGTCACGAGTATACGATGTGACAATCCCACCAAGTTGGCGATTGCGCCGGATCGGGCCGTCACCGATGGGCCGAAAATCGACCTGAAGCACGTTGTTGCCGATGTCTCGTCCCCGATGCGGGCGCTCAACATTGTAGTGACGCACCCAAGTCCGCAGGATGTAATCGAGTTGGGACCGGCTGAAGCAGATGAAGAAATTCAGGCATTCGCGCTTGATGGTCGCGATGAAGGATTCCGCGAAGGCGTTTGCGTCGGGCGCTCTGTGTGGGATTTGGATGACCCGAGCGGCCTCCGACGCCCAGACAGTATCGAAGCTGGCGCTGAACTTGGTGTCGGCGTCGCGGATCAGGAACTCTGGCGTGATCCCCTGTTTTTCGCACCACATCAATGTGTTGCGAGCCTGCTGCGTCACCCATGTCGAGTCCGGGTTATATGTTGGCGCGCTGCAGAAGACGCGGCGGCTGCCGAGGTGGATGAACATCAGCACGTAGGCCGTCTTCGGCCCACGCAGCGTAAACACGGTCTTTGAGAAGAAGTCGCACGCGACCATGGTTTCCATGTGTGCCCGGATAAACGTGGTCCAAGGCAGAGCGGGCTTCTTCTTGCGCCTCTCCGGGCTCGGGTGGATGCCCGCATCATTGAGGATGCGCTTGACCGAATTGGCACCGGCATAGAGTCCCAGCTTTTTCAACTCGCCCGCGATGCGCTTGTAGCCCCAAAGGAGGTTTTCAGACCCGATGCGGGTGACGACGTCGCGCAGTTCCTGCGTCAGGCGCGGCCGCCCTACGGCCTGAAATGGGCGCCCTCCGCGCATCTGGGCTAGCCAGCGTTTGTAGGTCG
>CALGEF010000485.1 GCA_937881755.1 uncultured Acidobacteriota bacterium | reverse complement strand
GCAAGCCGGATCAGGGGGCGCTCCACCCGGTCGATCACTGAGCTGTGCACCGTCGAATCGCCGCTCTCTCCGCCAGCTATGAGATCGCCCATGACGTAGCGGTGCAGTAGCGCCTCGACTTCGGCTTCAAAGCCGGCATGGCCACTCGCCTGCTCGGAGGCGCCCATGCGCATCTCGCGCTCGACATCCATCAGTGTGATCATCGTATCGGAGCTGAGCACCGCAAGGCGGATCACGAGGTTCTCGAGTTCGCGCACGTTGCCCGGCCAGTCATAGGCAGCCATCAGGTCGAGCGCCGTTTTCTCGAACGTGCGGGCCGCAAGACCCTGGCGCTGCGCGCGGATCAGGAAGGCGCGGGCGAGTTCCGGAATGTCTTCCTTGCGGTGGCGCAGCGGCGGGATCGCGAGGCGCATCACGTTCAGGCGGTAGAACAGATCCTCGCGGAACCTGCCCTCCTCGACCAGCTTGCCGAGATTGCGCCGGGTCGAGGCGATCAGGCGCGCACCGCCCGCGTCGCGAAGCAGCTTGACCAGTTGCGCCTGCGCCTCGGCGGGCAGATCGCCGATCTCGTCGAGGTAAAGCGTGCCGCCTTTAACGTGCGCCGCGCCGTCCGTGCCGTTCGCGCCGAACAGGTCGCGGCTGATCTCGGCGGCCGGCATGGCGGCCAGGTCAAGTCCGATGAACTTGCCATTCCTGGAATGACCAAGCTGGTGGATCGCCCGCGCGGCGAGCTCCTTGCCGGTACCGCTTTCGCCTTCGATCAGCACGGTCAGGTCCGTGTTCATCACCTTGGCAATCAGGCGGTAGACTTCCTGCATCGCATCGGAGCGTCCGATCAGGGGGAGCCCTGCGTCCTGGACAGCCTTCTGCGCTTCCGGATGGATCAGCCGCTCGGCGCTGGGCGAAGACTTCAGGGCACGGCGCACGAGGCTCGACAGCACGTCAATATCGAACGGCTTCGGCAGGTAATCGAACGCGCCGTGCTCGGCCGCCGAGGCGGCGGTGAGGATAGTGTTCTGGCCGCTCATCACGATGAAGGGCAGGTCCGGACGCGCCAGCTTCATTGAGGGCAAAAGGTCAAAGATCGAGGTGTCGCCGAGATAGACGTCGGTGACAACGACATCCCCTTCCCCGTTACGCACCCAGCGCTGAAGGGCGTCGGGCGAACTGGTCGCACGCACTTCATAGCCTGCAGATACCAGTGTCTGGTTGACGATCAGGCGAATGCTCGCGTCATCTTCGGCGAGCAGAACGGTCTTTTCGGCCATGTCAGCCGGCCTCCACGAGTGGCAAAAGAACTGTGAAACGGGTCGATCCCGGCTGGCTGTCAACGCGTATCTGGCCGCCATGTGCTGTCACGACTTCACTCACGACCGACAGCCCGAGTCCGCGGCCACCCGACTTTGAACTCTGGAAAACATCAAAAATGGTCGCCTGGCGTTCACGCGGGATGCCGTGGCCATTGTCTTCAAATGAAATCAGCATGGCGCGCCGGAGGCCGGAGCCGAGCCGGGCCTGCCGCATGCCGAGCCCGGCCGCATAGGCGGTGCGGATGGTCACTTCGGCCCGGCCATTGTCCTCGGAGGCCGCCTCGGCGGCATTGCGCACGATGTTCTGGAAAGCCTGCTGCAGGTGGTCCGGGTCTGCCTGGATGTCCGGCAGCGAGGGATCGAACTCCCGCCTGAACTCGATCTTCGGCCCCATCGCCGCGCGCTCAGATGCGATCACCTTGTCCAGAAGCGCGTGAACATTGCAGCCCTGCATGCGCGGGGCGGAGAACAGCTCGAACGCCGAAAGCCGGTTGACCAGCCGTTCGATGCGGCGGGCTTCGTCCTTGATGATGTCGAGGAGTTCGGCCTGCTCGGCGAGACCCTGACGCTCCAGCAACTGGGCCGCGCCGATAATGCCCGCCAGTGGATTCTTCACTTCATGGCCGAGAATGCGGCCAAAGCCTGCAGCGCCCGCAATGCCTTCGGAGGAATCGCGCGCGGGCGCTTCGCCGAGCACGAGGACGAAATCACCGCCGTCCACGCTGCGTACGCGCACGTCGCAGATGGTGCGCACCGGCACCGAGGGACCGGATACCGGCGTCGACGGCGCGGTGATCTCGGCAGGCTCCCGTGCGGCGCGGTCGATCAGCTCGAACAGCGGCGAGTCGTGATAGATCACTTCGCTCAGCGGGCGGCCGACCATCGCACGCCGTGACAGCTGCAGCAGGGATTCAGCCGCTGCATTCACATTGCAGATGCGCCGCCGGGGATCGATGTGCAGCAGGGCGACGGGCGCGAGCTCTGACAGGTTGGCAGGGCGCGTCTGGTCAAGCATAGGCATTTTGGACCAGCTCCCCGGGCGTTCTTTCCAGATAGGCCGCGCGCAGGGCGCAGGTCAGCTCAGCCGGATCTTCTATGCGGCAGAGGCCGGACCGCAGCGCGCGCCGTGCAGGCTCAGGCATAGGCAGCGCAAGGTGATCGATCGCCGCCGAGACATGCTTTCTCACCATCCGCAGACCGAGGTTCGGACCGTAGAGCGCCAGCGAGTCTGCGATCTGTTCGACAAGGCTCTCACATTGCGCCGCAAGATCGGGCGCGCGCCAGCGGCGCCCTTCAAGCGACGCAAGAATTTCTCCGGCGAGCCAGGGCCGGCCCATCGCTGCGCGCCCGACCATCACGCCGTGGGCGCCCGACAGCGCGAGCGCCGCCCTGGCCGAGACCGGATCGCGAATGTCACCGTTGACGATGACCGGAACTGACACCGCCTCGACCGTATCGCGCACCGCGGCCCAGTCTGCCGCGCCGGTATAGAACTGGCAGCGCGTGCGTGCGTGCACGGTCAGCATCCGGACGCCCCTGGCCTCGGCGATCCGGCCGAGTTGCGGCGCGTTGCGGCATGCATCGTCCCAGCCGAGGCGCATTTTCAGTGTCACCGGCCGGTCGCCGGCGCCTTCGATGGCTGCGTCGATGATCTCGCCCGCGAGACCCAGGTCGCGCATCAGAGCCGAACCGGACTGCCCGCCAGTCACTTCCCTGGAAGGACAGCCCATATTGATATCGATGACATCAACGCCCGCTTCGGCCATCAGCCCGGCGCCCTGCAGCATGTCGCCGGGGCGGCGTGCGGCGAGCTGGACGATCCAGTAACCCGCGCCTTCATGCCGGCAGGTGCGGCGAACGACGTCCGGGCGGGCCCTGGCGAGCGTCTCGCCAGCGACCATTTCCGAGACCACCGCAGGGGCACCAAACCGGACAGCTTGCCGGCGCATGGGAGCATCCGTCGCGCCGGACATAGGCGCCAGCCATACACGAGGTGCCTTAAATTTGACCATCAAACCATCTTCACGACTTTTGCCGTAAGGGCAAGCGCACAAATCATGAGCAGCACAATATTCGTGCAGAAGGCAGGTTTCCTGAGGCGGTATAGTCACACCGGAATGGCTGGATTAAAAGCACAATGATGAGTCGCATAGCTGTTCTTATCGTTGCCGGAGGCAAAGGTCTCCGGGCGGGCGCAGAGGCGCCCAAGCAATGGCAGTCCCTTCTGGGGGCGGCGGGTCGTGGACTGGTCCATAGACGCGTTTTCGCGCCATCCGGCGGTGACGGACATTGTGGTGGTCGCCGGTGAGGACCTCGGGGCGCCCGGCGCCGGGCAGCGGTTCAGCCGGGCAGAGCCGGGTGCGACGCGGACGCAATCGGTTATGAGCGGGCTTGCCGCGCTGGCGCTGCCCGATGAAGCGAAGGTGCTGATCCATGATGCGGCCCGGCCAGGCATTGATGAGGTCACGATCAATG
>CALGEF010000484.1 GCA_937881755.1 uncultured Acidobacteriota bacterium | reverse complement strand
TATCCGCTCCCGCTTGAGCAGGTTGAAGAAGCTCTCGGCGCCCGCATTGTCGTGACAGTTCCCGCGCCGGCTCATCGAGTGCTCAAGTTTATGGGCACGCAGGAACGCAGCCCAATCCATACTGGTGAACTGGGAGCCTTGATCTGAGTGGATCAGCACCCTGTTCTTCGGCTTCCTGCGCCAAACGGCCATAACAGCCCGTTGACGAAGTCGGTTCTGGCTGACTCTATCTGACCATTGTGGTTCTGGTGGAGACAGTGCGATGGCGATGCGGCGTGAGACCGGGGTTCAAGACGACCTCGTGGCGACCTGGTCTGAGATGCCGCGCTCTCCGGGGCACGCCTTCTACGACCGGCTCCAGGCCTTGTTGAAAGAGGCGGGCTTCGACGCTTTCGTCGAGGATGTGTGCAAGCCTTACTATGCGCCGAGGATGGGAGCACCTGTCAACGCCGGAGTAAAAATGCATCAGCCGGCCGGAGTAAAAATGCATCGGTTGTGATCGACAGAAGGCCCCCGCGGGGGCCTTCTGTCGATTGCAGTCAGTCGGGGTCTGTGGCGCTGTCGTCGGGTGTTTGGGCGCTGACCCGGGATCGTTTTCTGGATTGATTGAGGCGGTAACTTTCGCCGTTCATCTCCAGGATATGGACGTGGTGTGTCAGTCGATCGAGCAGAGCCCCGGTCAGGCGCTCGGAGCCGAACACACTGGTCCATTCGTCGAACGGCAGGTTGCTGGTGACGATGGTCGAGCCGCGTTCGTAGCGGTCGCTGAAGACCTCGAACAGCAGTTCGGCGCCGGTCGGTGAGAGCGGCACATAGCCGAGTTCGTCGACGATCAGCAGCTTATGGGCGGCGAGCTGCTTCTTCAGTCGCAGAACCCGTTTCTCGTCACGCGCCTCGAGCAGTTCGTGGACCAGGGCGGAGGCGGTGACGAAGCCGACGGACAGACCCTTCTGACAGGCCGCCAGGCCGAGCCCGATGGCGATGTGCGTCTTGCCGGTGCCGCTGTTGCCCAGGGCGATGACATTCTCCCGGCGTTCCACGTACGCCGAGCGGGCGAGATCCAGCACCAGGGCCTTGTTGAGAGAGGGCAGCGCCCTGTAGTCGAAGCTGTCGAGGCTTTTGACCGCCGGGAATCGGGCCGCCTTGATGCGGCGCTCGACCATGCGCCGCTCCCGGTCGATCAGTTCCAGTTCCGCCAGGCGCTGCAGATACCGGGTGTGGTCGACACCCTCCGTGGCGCACTGGCGCGCCAGCTTGTCGTACTCTCGCAGGAAGGTCGGCAGCCTGAGCGCCTTCAGATGATGGGCGAGCAGGATCTGCGGCGTCTGCGCGCTCATGACGCCCCTCGCGTCAGCAGGCCCATGTAGGCACTGGCCGACGTGGTCGCCACCGCGGCGCGCGGCAGATAGGGATAGATCGACAGATCCAGGCGCGGCGGGCGGCGCTCGATGCGGCACAGCAGCAGATGCTTCACGGCGTCGAAGCCGATCACGCCGCGCTCGAGGGCTTGCGATACCGCCGCCCGAACGTCATCGGGTGCGAACGCCTCGAGCAGCCGCAGCACCTGGACGTACTCGCGCTTGCCCTGCTTGCCCATTCGCGCCTCCAGCAGGCGACGGAGATCCATGAACACGGCCGGAAGCTGCCAGCCGGCCAGCGGCGCGGCATCGCTTGGCCGTGAGCGCGGAGAGTGGGCCGC
>CALGEF010000483.1 GCA_937881755.1 uncultured Acidobacteriota bacterium | reverse complement strand
CGCCGCGCCCCGGCAAGAGCGACGGGCCGTCTCCTCCCGCCGCGCGCAGACGCCCTCGAACGCTTCAAACTCCCGGCGTCACCTCACGACCTGGCTCACGCTGCCACGGCTCACCGACTGACGACGCCTGCCCACCCCCCCCCGTGCACACACACCGCGCCCCGGCAAGAGCGACGGGCGGCTGCCTCCCGCCGCGCACAGACGCCCTCGAACGCTTCAAACTCCCGGCATCACCATCGAGCAGGCTCCTCGTCAGAGGGGCGAGGCGCAAAGAACGCCCCTGGCGCTGTCCGACGAATGTCGGATATCTGGAGCGCAGGCCATTTAGGAATCTTCATCTCGCATGAGTTCAGAAGATAGAACTGGACAGGACTGGAGCGCCGCTGAAATCGACCTCATCGTCGCTGACTATTTCGCCATGCGCGATATGGAGCTTCGCGGCGAGCGGTTCGTGAAGTCGCAGCGCAATGAGGCCTTGCAGGCGCTCACCGGACGCACGCGCGGCTCCATCGAATTTAAACACCAGAACATCAGCGCTGTCTTGATGAAGCTCGGCGAGCCGTGGATCTTCGGATACAAGCCGATGACGAACGTTCAGGCGGCACTTGTCGCCGGCGTCGAGCGTTTTCTCGACAGCCGTCCCGGCCGGATCATCCCCTTCCCCAAAGAGCGGGCCGGCGTTGCCGAAAGCGGCAAACTCTTCTTCGGACCCGCGCCGGACTTCTCCCGGTCCGAGGACGACACGGATGCCAGCATCATCCGCCTTGTGCGAAAGTTCGACCCCGCCGCGCGGGATGCCCGCAACCGGGAGCTCGGCAAACTCGGCGAGGAACGCGTCGTCGTGTCGGAGCAGACGCGCCTCCGGAGCGAGGGGCGTGACGACCTCGCGGGCAAGGTCCGCTGGGTGGCTCACCTTGATGGCGACGGCGCCGGATACGACATCCTGTCCTTCGAGACGGACGGCACCGAGCGCTTTCTCGAAGTCAAAACGACCGTCGGCTACGAACGCACGCCCTTCTTCATTTCACCGAACGAACTCAGCTTTTCACAGGAGCGGCCAGAAGAATTCCGGCTCATCCGCCTTTACGACTTCGCGAAGGCGCCAAAGGCGTTCGAGTTGAAGCCGCCACTTGAAGACCACGTCGCGCTTCAGCCGGTAAACTATCAGGCGTCTTTTGGGTGACCTCGATTGATTGCGCACAGCAGACGCTCTGTGCACGAACTTCCCGCCCATCCTCTCACTCAAATCCCGCCGCCAAATAAGCCTCGAACGCGTCCCGCACCGCGTCCTCAAGCGACGCAACCTCCGTATCCGTCAGCTCGGCAAACACACCGGTCCGACGCGCCTTCGACAGCTGCCCGCCGTTCTGGCGCACGAACATGATGAAGTCCTGCGCCAGCCGGTCGGGCATCTCGACGCGGTCCATGATCTGGCGCATCGCCGCATCGTGTGCGCGCAGCCAGGCGATCTCCTTCGGCAGGTCGGTCTCGATCGTGCGCTGGACGCAGGCGTAGAGAAACTCCGCCGCGCTGGTCGCGTCGAAATAGCGGTAGAGATCGCCCGTGTCGTTCAGGACTTCGACATTGCGCTGCGGTGTCGGGCGCCACTCGATGAAAGGCATCAGGGGCCCTGAATGTGCCTGCAGCATGGCCCGGTAGTCCTCGATCCGGTCCAGCATCACGCTGGACACCGGAAACACCAAGCCGGGCGGCGCAAACCCCCGCTCGGCCAGGACATGATGGATCAGGCACCGGTGCAAGCGCCCGTTCCCGTCTTCGAGCGGATGGACATAGACAAAGCCAAACGCGATCACTGCCGCATGAATGACCGCGTCAACCGCCGTTGTGCGCAGACGGTTGTTGCAGGTGTTCAGCGCAAGCATCAGGTCCGGCACTTCGTCCGCCCGTGCCCCGATGAATTCTGGCAAGGGCTGCTGGTCGTGATCGCGCTCGCCAAGGAACACGCCGCCGGTGCGATAGCCGACAGTGGTGAACCGGCTGTCGCCGAGCAGGATGCCGTGCAGCCGGTAGATTTCGGTTTGGTTCAGGGGCCGCTTTCCTGCCTCCTTGAGTGCCTTCGCCCAGCGCTCGAGACGGTCTCGCGGCGGGCGCTCGCCCTCGATCGCAAAACTCGCCTGGCTGTCGGCGAGCAGCATGAAGCTGGCCGCGCGCGAGACGAGTTGCGCGCCGGTCGCGCCGATCGTCTTCTTCGCCCTGCCCGCGAGGTCCATCGCCATGAAGCGGTCCAGCGCCTCGGAGCGCCGCACGATGGGGCAGAAGCCCTTGCCGCCGAGCAGGTTGTCCCGGACGCGGTGGCGCGCCGAAAGCTGCGGCCGGTCGAGAGTGATATAGTCTGCGGGATCGAGCGCATCGATCGCGGCGATCTTCGGCGCATCGGGAAGATCGAGGCGCTCACCCATTAACGTCTCGTAGAAGAACCAGAGCCTGCGGGCGAACACGCCGGTGGGTGCGCCAGCGATATAGGCTTCGAGCGGCGCCGGGCCGAGCGCGTCGAACGCGCGTTTCAGCACCAGGAGGTCAAACGTCTCGTTGCGCAGCGCAAACAGGATGTGAGCGAGCGGGTCGCTGCCGGGATCAAACCGTTTGTCGAATATCCGCCAGGCCCCGTCCCGGCGCTGCGTCCCCCGGACATGCGCCGACGACACACAGGCCGGTTCACGCACCGGCGCGGCAAGCCCGAGCCCATGAACCAGCGCAGACCAGCCGATCAGGCTTGTCCCGTCCGGCAAGGGTTCATCCTGAAAACGCGCAGGCGACGTCTGAAACTGGCTCACGTGTCGAATCCCTCCCGGAAATGTCGAAATAGACGTCTTAACCGGACGAACGGTCGAAAATAGCTAACTACACGACCCTGTCGAAAATGACAACGGAATGTCGAAAATCAATCCAAAACATCCATTCGGGTCGAAAAGCGCGCCGGAAAGGCGCGTGTCGGCGCCCCCTCGCCCTTTCAAAAGGGAGATCTGCTCATCAACGGAAGTCAGCAGCTTTCGTCCAAATCAAAGAGGCCTCCTCGACGGATCCGAGAACGCCTCAAAGAAGTAACCCCTCGGTATTGGGCAAGCTCGCACTCTAGGCCTGAGGGGTGTTGTTGAGATCGAAATAGGCACGCAATTTCTGACCGTCAACTGGCGGTCAGCCCGAAACGAGCCTGTCGCCTGTTGCCCCTCGCGTCTCTCACGACCCCGTCCGCACACCCAGCGCAGCGGCGAACATGTCCGACACGTCATTGGCGGCCTGACGCGCGGCGATGTCGGTGAGGTGGCCATAGCGCTGCGTGGTGGAGGTATTCTTGTGGCCGAGCAGCGCGCCGATGATCGGAAGCGAAAGACCATTGGCGGCGCCGAAGCTCGCGAAGCTGTTGTGCCGCAGGTCATGCATCCGGAAATCATCGAGCCCGGCGGCAGCGCGCACCTCGCGCCAGATTTCCGGCAGGCCCTCGTAGGGGCCCGTGCCCTTCGCATTCGGGAAGACCCAGACAGGATGCGCGCGCGGCGCCTCGGCGAGCAGTTTCTGGGCGGCCCCTGAGATCGGCCGGATCGACTTGCCGGACTTTGTCGCATCGAGCCGGAGAAAGCCGCGCTCGAAATCGACCTCCGACCACTTGAGTTCAAGGATCTTGCCCCGGCGTGCGCCGGTGAGTGACAGGAGCCGGATCACCCGTATCACCCTTTGCGGGTCGCCGCGTGTCTCGAACGCCGAAAAAGCATCGCCGAGGCGCTGAGCTTCGGCCTGGGTGAGGTAGCGCTCGCGCTGGACTGCTGGCGGGATACGAACGCCGTGGCAGGGGTTCTTCTCCAGCAGCTCCAGATCGATCGCATAGGCAAACACGCTCTTCAGCACCGCGATCGTCCTGCGCGCAGTTCCGATGCCGCCCTTCACTTCCTGGATGCCGCGCGACTTCGTCTTGGCCTTCATCGCGGTGACGCCGGTTGCGATAGCGTCGCGCAGCCGGATGATCTCGTGCTTCTTCACATTGGTGATCGCCAGCTTGCCAAGGATCGGATTGACGTGAACCCTCAGC
>CALGEF010000482.1 GCA_937881755.1 uncultured Acidobacteriota bacterium | reverse complement strand
TGGCAGGGTCTGCCGGGTTTGCGATCAACACGTCATTGTTCGGATCACCCGCCGAGGTGCGGGCCCAGGCGACGACGCTGCCATCATCTGCCCACAGCGCGCTGCCATTGCGCGATCCGGGCTCGGAATACTGCGTGATCTCACCGGTGCCGAGATCGAAGCGGTAGGACTGGTAATACTCGTCTCCGCCGCGGTCCTTGGCGAACAGGAAAGCGCCGCCCTCGGGGCTGACATCTGCCGAGCCGACGGTTTCTGTATAGAAGGTAAGCTGCCGTCGCGCGCCGCCGGGGAAGCGCACTTCATGGATCTGGCTGACATCGGCAAACCGGGTCGAGATCAGTATGCCGCCTTCGCCGGTCCAGTCCCGGAAACCGTGCCCGCGCACGTTTTCGTAGCGCGTCAGGCGTTCCTTGAGTTCGGCAGAAGCTTCCGGCACGCCTTCGATCACGAGATTGCCCCTGGTGATGCGCGCAGACGCTGCTTCCGGCGCCGCTTCGGTCAAGGCGGCGTCCGGCGCGGTCCCCGTCTGCGCGCAGGCGGCGAGGGCGAGGGCCGACAGGCCGAACAGGAACGGGCGGAATTTCTGCGGGCGCAACATTGGTATCTCCCCGGGTGTTTTCTGAACCTGACCGGTTCTAGTGTTTTTGTCGCCTGCGTCACGCATTTTTCAGCGCGCGCCTTCACAAGCCTGTGTCAAACGGGGTCTAACTCGCTCGCATCCTCGATTCGCATCCCGCAAGGAGCCCGCCATGAACTGGCAACGCGCAATCCTCGCCGCCTTGGGCTTCCTCGTCCTCGCCGGCTGCACCCACGCACCGCCCGCCGCGCCGGTCGAAGCCGCTGCCCCTGTCGTCGCCGTCGAGGCGCCGGCGCAGCGCGTGCTCCTTATCGGCCTCGACGGCTTTCGCCCTGAAATGCTCGGCTGGGATGCGCCGAATCTCGCCGCTCTTGCTGCAAGGGGCGTTAAGGCTGAAGCGATGATCCCGGTGATGCCAAGCGTCACCTTCGTGAACTTCTATTCCCTCGCCACCGGCCTCTATCCCGAAAACCACGGAATGGTCGCCAATAATCCCTATGACGCCGAAGCAAGGGAATTCTTCCAGCCCGCCTCCGGCCCGCAGGAAGAGCGCTGGTGGCAGGGCGAACCGATCTGGGTGACTGCCGAGAAACAGGGCCTGAAAACCGCGATCATGTTCTGGCTTGGCTCAGAAGTGCCCCATGAAGGCATCCGTCCGTCCATCTGGACGCCCTACCAGCACGAGAAGCCCTACCAGGAACGCATCGACGAAGTGCTCGCCTGGTATGACGTGCCGGACGCCGAACGCCCTCGCTTCGCCGCCGTCTATTTCGACCGGGTGGACACCGTCACCCACTATACCGGTCCCAGTTCGGCAGAAGCAAAAGCCGCCGTCGCTGAAGTTGACGCCTTCGTGGGCCAGCTCATTGCGGGCATCGGGGCGCGAGGACTTACGGACACGACGACGATCATCGTCGTGTCGGATCACGGCATGGCCTACACGCCGCCTGAACAGGTGCTCGATGTCGGCGAGTATATCGATCTCGACCAACTCGTCGTCACTCAGTTCGTGGGCCCCTATGCCGGCTCGGGTCATCCGTCCTTGCAGATCTATGGCGAAGGCCCGGCACTCGAAGCTGCCTATAACGGCCTCTCTGCCGCATCCGAACATATCCGCGTCTACCGGCGCGGCGCTATGCCCGCCCATTACCATCTCGATCACCCCACGCGCGGGCCGGACCTCTTCGCGGTTGCCGATCCCGGCTGGCTGATGCGCAGCACGAATGTCGGCGGCTGGCGCGCGCCCATCCCCGGCAACCACGGCTATGACAGTCTCGACCCCTCGATGGCCGCCACCTTCATCGCCGCCGGTGCGATCTTCCCGCAAGGCGAAACCGCGCCCCCCTTCGAAAACGTCAACGTCTACAGCATGATCGCGTGCGCGCTCGCGATCACGCCGGCGAAGACAGATGGCGATCCTTCCGTCGTCGGACACATCACCGGCGGGCGGTGCGCGGCAGACTAGCCGGCCCTGGTTCCTATTGCCGCTGGGCCTGCGGGCGCGTGCGCGTGCGCACATCGCGCTGCGGATTGGGGGACGCGTAGGCCATCACCTCCCGCCGGGTCGTGCCCGTCGTGCACACGTCGACCGGGATCACGTCGGAGCCCCAGCGGTGTTGCAGCAGACCATCACTTTGATTGTCGCCAGCCTGCTGAACTGATCCGTTGAGATTGCGTCCCGCCTGGATGAGGCACGCCGTATTGCCCGATCCCTCCTGCGTGATCACGCCGGTATTGCCCTGGCCGAACTGCAGTATTCCGGCAGTGTTCCCGCTGCCCGCCTGCAGGACGCCGGCGCCGTTGCCGCGGCCTTGCTGCGCGACCGAGACCCGGTTTGGCGCCGGCGCTGGCTGAACCTGGCTCTGCTCGCGCAGCCGGTCACCCGGGAATTGCCTGGGGTATCCGCCGCGTCCCGGATCCGCATGGGCGGCAAGGGGCATCGTGAAGACCGCGAGCGCCAGGCCGGCGAACACCATCTTGCGGGAATGGGTCATCGTGGTCTCCTAGGAAAGCCGTTCAGCCGAGCAGAGTTCGCCGCCCGCATCGCGCAGTGTCAGCAGGGCGCGCACGCGCCCGCCGGAAAATTCCGCTGAGCCGACGGCGGCGCTTTCGCCGTCCGCCAGATCGACTTCGCCGCCCTGCGTCACGTCAGAAGAGCCGCCCGGGCCCTGCGCCGTCACGGTGAAGTCATATGATCCGCGTACCGCGTAGTCCGCCTGCACGATCGCTTCGAAGCGCACGCCGGTCGCTGTTGGCGTCTCCCGGATCCTGCAGTCCGCTGACGCGCCAGGGGTGGCCCGCTCGCCTTTGACGAATTCAGCCGTCACCGAAGATGATTCCGGAGGTGTCAGCGTGTGCACTTCGGCCGGGGTCTGCACCGCGCACGCCGTGACCAGCGTCAGCGCAGCCGCAATCAAAGGGATTTTCATCCGCGTGTCTCCTTGGGCGGGCGTTGCGGGGAGGCGCAGCGGCCTCCCCGCGCGAGGCGTCAGTCATAGCCGCTCTGCACGACGACGGAGATGTTGCCCTCGCCGCGCTGGCGCACCGTCACATCCTGGCCATTGCCGACCTGGATGATGCCGGATGTGTTGTTATAGCCGTCCTGGTCCGCCACAGCCTTGTTGCTGGTGCCGATCTGGGCGATGCCGGACACGTTGCCATAGCCGGTCTGCAGCGTGTCGGCGCGCAGGTTCAGGCCGTCCTGTCCCGTCACGGCGAAGTTGTTCCCGCCAATCTGGGCCGTGCCGACGCTGTTGCGCGTGCCGTACTGGTCCATGCGCAGGAAGTTGTTGAAGCCGGACTGCACGCCGCGCGCATACTGGCCGCGGCCGCCCTGCACGATGACGGTGCCGTTGCGGTCGCCTTGCTGTGCGGCGGCGGCGCCGTTGCCGTAGCCGGACTGGTCAACGCGCACCCGGTTGCGGGCGTCGGCATGCGCGGCGCCGAGGCTGAACACCATCAGGGCAGCAGCGGCAGTGGTGATAAGACGTTTCATGTTTCAGGCTCCTGGTTTCGTCTTGCGCCTCGGTGAAGGTGGCGCTCGATCCCGCACAGGAATGACGACCTAGCTCTGAACGCGCTTTGAACGCCTGGTTCAGCTTCGTTCATGTTGGCCGCCCGGACAGACCGCCGCCAATGGCCAGCTCGCCCTGCGCCTCGCGGGACTGGAGGCAGCCCAGCGCGCATGGGGCAAAAACGGTCGTGGCCGCAGTCACGGAATTTGGCCGCACAGTCGCAAAACGGAACCGGCGGCACCGGTTATGGCACCGGCAGCGCCGCCTTCCTGCCGGGCGGCGCGGTCTCAGGCGGAAAATTTGGCGGCGACTGGCCGGGACTGGCGCCCGAAGCCCTTTTCCAGGGCCGCGATCTTGCCCCGGCAAAAGACATCCGGCCGGTCTTCATGGCGGTCCCGCAAGACTATTGGGGCCTGGACCGGGACACACTCGGCCGGATGGTCTTTCCGGATGGAAC
>CALGEF010000481.1 GCA_937881755.1 uncultured Acidobacteriota bacterium | reverse complement strand
CCCATCAGGAGGCAGCTGACGTGACCGGCTGGCCCCTCGGAACGGTAAAGTCACACGTCCTGCGCGGGGTCACCCTGCTCCGGACCCGTCTTGAAAATACCAATGTGGCGTGATGGAGTGATCAACATGCGTGAACAGGATGCCTACAAGGATCTGTCAGACCTTTTCCGGGCCGGGGACAACGCTCTGCCCGCAGAGCCGTTCACCCGGCAGGTGATGGGCAATGTCCGCCGCCAGAAGATGATGCGCCGCCTGGTGGTCGGAAGCCTGGGTCTGGCCGGGGCGGGAATTGCCGCCCTCCAGCTGCCGGCCCTGCTGGGCGAATGGGTCGGGGTCGACCGGGCCGTGACCGCAGCGCTGACGACGGCGCCCACCGAACTCAGCACCGCTGCCATCAACCAGCTCAGCACCGCCGCCATGAGCAACCCGGTATGGCTCGCCGTTGCCGCCGGGGCTGCTTTTTGCGTCTTCGCGGTGTCGGCCTTCGAACGGGCCTGAACCGACCGCCTGCGGACAAATGAAAACCCTGGCAGCGATGCCGGCGTTTCGTACTGCAACCGGACAAGGCTGCGGACGGATGAGGTTGCAGGCAGGCAACCCTTCCAGAGAATATTCCCAAATGTCAGCGTAAGGATAAAGGGAGCGGATCCAGGCGGAATGTCTGGAGGCGGCCTATTCCAGTCACCAGGGAGCCTGATCGCAGCCCCCCCCAGCCTCTGAACCAGGTTGCACCGGATATGGCCTCGCTCCTGGTCAGGTGCAGAGACCCGGACACGGGCTATGCCGCGCGGGGTGAAATTGACATGAGGTCAGCGCCAATCTCGCGTCGCCGCTGCATCAGGTCGTAATCGCCTTGCAGTCCCAGAAAGAAACCTTCGGACATTCCAAAATACCGGGCGAGGCGGAGATCCGTGTCCGCCGTGACGGCGCGCTTTCCCAGCACGATTTCGTTGATGCGTCTGGGCGGCAGATGGATTGCACGCGCCAGTTCGCTCTGGCTGAGGCCCATCGGTTTCAAGAACTCTTCCAGCAGGATATCTCCCGGGGACGGGTTCGGCAGAAGCGCGCCCTTAATGGTCGTCAACGATTTCGACATCGGCGGGTCCTCCTTCCTTCCAGGCAAAGCAAATTCGCCACTGATCATTGATGCGGATCGAGTGCTGGCCGGCCCGATCTCCCCGCAGCGCCTCAAGACGGTTTCCTGGAGGTACGCGAAGGTCTTGCAGGACGCGCGTATTATTCAGGATCCGCAATTTTCTCAGCGCCGCTGATTGAATATCCCCTGGCGGCTTTCGACTTCGCCGTCCCGACCAGATCTTTTCCGTTTCAAGATCGGCAGACCCCTGGATCATTCATACCAATGCCGCGTAGCGTTATGAGGGTCAATCCGCTGGCGACTGGCGAGTGAATGGCAGCGCCGGAACTCAGCATTGACTGTCGCCTCGCGGCGATCTCCGGCCTCGTGTCTGGCGTGCCGGCTGATGGCCAAATTCAGGTGACCCCGCCTGAAGCCGAAACCCGATCAGCGGAGCAGACCTGGCCCAATGCAGCTGTTCGATGATGCTCGACAAACACAACAGGCGATGACTTTGGCGCGGATCGCGACGGACCTGTGGGTCCTGCGCCGGGCGCACAACCGGAGCGAGCCGTGGTATCAGGGTTTCGCCAACGCCCGTGCCAACGCCGGGCGAGCGTAGCAGGCATCGGTCCAGCGCTGCACATTGGTATGTTCGCTATAGTCGAAGCCGATCTTCCCCATCAGATGCATCACCGAAGCCACATTGAGATCTGCCACCGAAAAGGCGCTTCCCACCAGCCAGTCACGTCCTTCTAACGCTGTATCCAGAACCTTCAGCGGCCGTTGCAGGTTCCTGGTCGCGTGCTCCACGACCTTCGGGTTGCGCTTGTCCTCAGGTGTGAAAAGCTTCTGGATCACGATCTGCATCTGCAGCGGTTCAATCTCACTGATGCCCCAGACGCTCCATTGCCAGATCCGCGCCTCATCCTCGTGTGAAGAGGGGTAGAGCGCTCCGCCATAACGCTTGGCCAGGTAGAGGTTGATGGCCATGGACTCAAAAAGTTGCAGGTCGCCGTCGATCAGGGCTGGGATACGGCCATTGGGGTTGACGGCCAGATAGTCTGCCCCCTTCGAGTCGGCGCCGTAGTTGACTGGCACATGCTCATAATCGATGCCTGTTTCCTCCATGCCCCAGATAGCGCGGATCGCGCGGGAGCCGGAAATGCCGAACAGTCTGGGCCTGGTCACGGGTTCTGGTCTCCTCAAGGGTGGTGCCGGACAAAAGCGAACCAGTTTCGAATTGCGCAAATTCAGCGATTCAGCCAGCCCAAAGTTGACGTCAGTCGCCGGGGGGGGCTGCACGTGTCGCCTTGAAAACGGGGCGGTGGTTTTAAGCGATGTTCTGCCCGGCCCCTGACAGGCAGCCGAACAACACCATCGGATTGGCGCTGCCGGTCAGCGCTGCCGGCTATCCGGGCCGATCTGGCCCTGAACGGCCGCCAGTCGGGGCCACACCCCTGCGGCGGCAGGAAATGAGGATGTCAGGCACGGCGCTCAAAGCGCGGAGCCCAGAACCCCAACCGGCATACTTTGCCGGGTTCCTATGGCCAGGCCGCCCGAACCCCGACAGTCTTCCGCGCAACTCGTTCGCCGCAGAGAGGGCTCATGTCAGGCTTGTTTGGATCCCCACACTTTGACGATGCGGTCATCGGCCGGCTGAAGCGCTCGGGCGGAATTTGGCGGGGGACGCTTGACGTGGGCGAAACAACCGGCATGCCGCTAAATCTTTTCGGCTCAGGCCGGGAGCCCGATGCGGCGGCATTGGCAGCGGCGCGCCAGATCAGTGCAATGTTCGACGCCTGGCGGCCATCGATCCAGCAGGCGTTGTTTGATCATTACACCCCCTATGGCGAAGCGATTGCGGCGCAGGGCCAGACCGCACAAGAGACGCAGATGCCTGCCCTTCAAACGCCGGAGCAAGTCTGGAATCACGTGACCTTGCAGTCGGTAGCGGTTGTGAAAATGGGGGGCGTCGTGACGACCGAACTCGTCTGCGCTGCGGCATGGGATGATGATCATATGCTGGGCGCAAGATTCAAGGCGGGCAGTCTGGTTGAGTTGTGCGCAAGCGTATAGGCCGCTCAACAGACCTGAAACGCAGGAGCCTGGCCTGCAAGGAAAGCACGACCGCCTTGGCGCCCTTTACCGGCAGTTTCTCCGTTCGTTTATGCGCCGCCTTCCGGCGATCTCCGGCCGGGCGCCGGTGAGGCGGCTGAATGGCGGGACTGAGTTGACCGAGCCATACACCCAACCCGATGATAAGAGCCAACCTGGCCCATTTGAGATCGATCTGTTCCCGGGCGTCCGCTACAACCCAGGCTTCTCAAGCATGCCATAGATCCGCATTCTTGTGGGCTCGTCGCGAAAACTTGCACTGGCTCCTGATCTGCACCCGCGTATTATGTCTAAAGATCACTGGAAATCGAGAGCTGAGCGCCGCTTTAGGCACGGCGAGAATGTCTGTATTCGGCGAACGACTTGCGCGGCCCTTTGTTCGCGCGGATATATCTAACGGACCGCACGGCCGAGAGAGGGCGCTTGCCCCCGCCGCACCCGCCTGCTAGCGCGGTCGCCCTGAGGGAGCTTCCATGATCCGCCGCACCATCCTTGCGCTCGCTGCGCTCGTTCTGTCCGCCTGCGCGCACGAGGCACGTGCCCCGGCGCCGTCGTCCGACCTTGCCACTGAGCGCACCGTGAGCACGGGCGTGCTGCGCGGTTTCGTCGATGCGAACGCTGGCGCATACGTCTGGCGCTCCGTCCCGTTCGCCACACCGCCCGTCGGTGACCTTCGCTGGCGCGCGCCACGCCCGCCTGCGCCCTGGAGCGGCGTGCGCGCCGCGACAGCGCAAGCGCCTTGGTGTCCACAGGTGCTCAGTGCGCTGGACGGCGTCGGAAAGGGTCAGTGGGGCAAGCTCGTGGGGCAGGAGGACTGCCTCTACCTCAACGTCTACGCCCCGGCGATGACCGCAGACGCCGCGAAGGCGGCGCACCTGCCGGTGATGGTGTGGATCCACGGGGGTTCGAACGTGTGGGGCCGCGCGGCGCAGTACGACGGTGCGACGCTGGCGGCGGAGCAGAACGTTATCGTCGTCATCGTGCAGTACCGGCTCGGACCTATGGGCTGGCTGGCGCACCCGGCGCTGCGCGAAAGCGCTGTGACGCCGGACGACGCCTCGGCGAACTTCGCGCTTCTCGATCATGTCCGCGCGCTGGAATGGATCCGCACCGACATCGCGGCGTTCGGCGGTGATCCCGGCCGCGTAACGGTCTTTGGTGAGAGCGCCGGCGGCCACAACGTCGCCGCGCTGTTGGCCAGTCCGCGAGCCAACGGGCTCTTCCACCGCGCAATCGTGCAGTCTGGCTCGTTCCGCTCTGAACCGCTGGAGCAGGCCGAAGGCTTTGACAGCGATGCGAAAGATACGGGACGCGCTATCGCCGCGCGGCTGGTGGGCGGCGCTTCGGTCACGGGCGCGGCGTTGCGAGCCGTTCCACTGTCCGCGATATACGACGCGATAAACACGGGCCCCGAGAGAGAGAGCCTGCCGCGCGTCATTGCTGACGGCGTTACGCTGCCACGCGAAGGCATTGAGTCGGTGCTCTCCGATCCGGCGAAATACAACGCCGTACCGACGATCCTGGGGACCAATCGCGACGAGATGAAGCTGTTCAACGCGCTGAACCCGC
>CALGEF010000480.1 GCA_937881755.1 uncultured Acidobacteriota bacterium | reverse complement strand
GTCCGAAGCTCAGGAAGCTCCTGGGACAGATCCGCCGCTACTTGCTTGATCAGCGAGTTGCCGAACGAGATGCCCGCAAGGCCCGGTTGGCAGTTCGAAATCGAATAGAAGACAGCTGTGTCGGCCTCTTCTGCAGGCCTGACTTCGCGGCCTTCCGCGAGGAGGGTCTGGATCGACTGCGCAATGCCCTGCATAAGCGCAACCTCGACGAAAATCAGCGGCTCGTCGGGCATTGCAGGATGGAAAAAGGCAAAGCAGCGGCGGTCGGCCGGCTCCAGTCGCCGCCGCAGGTCATCCCAACTGTCGATCGCATGAACCGCCTCGTAGGCTATGATCTTTTCCAGAACATGCGCAGGGCTTTCCCAGCTGATCGGTCGTAAAACCAGAAAACCACGATTAAACCACGAAGAGAGAAGATGCCGGAAATCCAGATCAAGCGCCTCAAGGTCCGGCTCGCCCTTGCCGAGACGCAAGAGATCGGCCCGCATCCGCACAAGACTCCCGGTCGCACCGGGAACCCTGTTCAGTCGCCGGATCAACTCTTGTCGAGGCGGTTCCGCAGCCGCAGCAAAGTCCCGGTAGGTGACCTTCGATGGTGCAGCTTCATAGGCGTTCAACGCCTGACGCACCTTATCTGCCGAGATGTTCATCTCGACTGCTAGCATCCGGAAGAAAGTGAGCTTGCCCGCATCGTCCAGACACGCATAGCCCGACAGGATCGCTGCAGCCGAGGCTAGCCCTGAGGCTTCCCCAGCCCCCACCAGGAGTTCGCGCGCCAGTTCGGCAAGAGATTTCTTGCCCTGCCGTACGGAAATCGGTCGGACTTTGCGTCGGTCGAACACGCTCGCCAGAAGATCTGCAAGCATCGTCATGATGGCATGCTGCTCAAGCTGTGCTTCCAACCTTGGCATTGGTCTGACATGGCCCCGGCCGCGCAGCTTCGCATAGGCAGGTTCAACCCGATGCTGCGAACTTGCCTAGCTGTTCCGTTCATCGCCGTCCTCCTGAGTGACCTGTCACTGCGGCTCGATGATCCATGAAAAACCAACTCTATGGCTGGCCATACCGTCGGTCCGTTCTATTAACTTACTAACGGTAAGTATTTTGTGTCAACAGTATATACCCTATCCGCTGGGCGGATAACCTTGGCCTCCAGCTGCATCATCGGCTTTCTTTTGTAAGGTGGAGGGCCGGGCCAAGATCGGCCTTTCTTGTGCAGCACCGCCCAATTTGGGTCATCCCATCGCGGCCATTTGATCAGCCGCAATGGTGGGTGAGGACGCTGCGCGGCGCACGAGGTCTACCAAGCGCCTGAAGGACATCGTCAAGCTGCAGAAACGAGCCCGCAGCCACGGCGAAGTCTGGCATTCTTTTTCTTTTTCTGTTTGCCATTCAACGTTACCCTCAATTGGGCAAGCTTGGATCACTCCAAAGCCGAGACGTGGCTCCCGATCCTCAACGGGCTCCTAGCGTACCCATAGAAAGTCCCGCTTTCCCAGAACCACACCGTTGTGGCGCAAGATGTTGTAGGCCGTTGCCAGATGAAAATAGAAATTCGGCATACCGAATCGAGCGAGATAGGTCTGGCCGTTTGGTGCCGTGCCCTCTGGCGCAAGCGGCACGGTCAGCTCGTGCGTTTCGGCAGCAGCAAAGGCTGTATCGGGAATGGTCTGCAGGAACGCGATCGTCTTCACGATGCGGGCCTGAAGCTCTGCGAATGACGCTTCATTGTCCTCATATCTTGGCGGTTCAGTCTGGGACAAGCGTGCGGCGGTGAACTTTGCAGCGTCGCAGGCTGTGGTCACGTTGCGGGTCAGATGGAACATATCTGGATACAGCCGCGCCTTGAGAAGTGCGTCGGGGGAAATCTTGTGGCTTTCGCAATGGGCCTCTGCCTTGGCCAGGTTGGACGACAGGCAACGCAGCCCATGGATGAGATCGGGAATAGGACTTTCCATCTTGTCTGCTCCGGACGGGGGATAGGGTCTCGTTCGTGAAAGGCGGGAATTTTCATCCCCGCCCGCAAGGTCAGAGATAACGGGCTGCCTTGTTCTCCGGACGGGCGTGCAAGCGGACCTTGCCGCCCTCAGTTGGCATCAAAGCCGCCGAACATGCCGTTGGTGTTGGCAAGGTCCTCGGTCGGGACGGGCTGGATCACGTCCCAATGCTCGACGATCATCCCGTCTTCCATGCGGAACAGGTCGTAGAAGGCGTTGGTGGTGCCGTTCCACTGGCCTTCGCTGACGGTCAGCACGAAGTTGCCCTCGCCAAGCACCGCGTGGATCTCGGCGTATTGGAACATGTTGTTCTGCGCGGTCAGCGCCTCGACGGCCTCGACGATCCCGGCCAGCCCGTCCTTGATAAAGGGGTTATGCTGGGCGTAGTTTTCGGCGTTGATGTAGTCGGTGATGCGTGAGGGGTCGCGGCCCATCAGCACGTCTTCGACCAGCGCCACGGCCAAGGCCTTGTTTTCCTAGGTCTTGTCCAGATCGGTCACTTCGGTCGGGCCGTCGGTCTGGGTTCTGCCGCTGGCGGTTTCCGTGACGAGGGGCTGCAATGCATCCCAGTGTTCGGCGACCTTGCCGTTCTCGTCCACGCGGATGATGTCGAAGGACACCATCTCGGGGCCCCCGAACGGCTCGGCATTGCGCCAGAGGTTGTGCATGAAGACATAATTTCCGTCTTCGAACATGCGGATGTTCTCGGCAGTCGTCCCGGCCTCTGCCAGCACCGGCAGGAGATCGATGAACGGCTCAAGCCCGGTCGGGATGAAGGGGTTGTGCTGGATGTAG
>CALGEF010000479.1 GCA_937881755.1 uncultured Acidobacteriota bacterium | reverse complement strand
TGTCAGAAATCATCCGCTATCAGACGCCGCTGCCGCACATGCGCCGCCTGGCGCTGGAGGATATAGAGTTCGGCGGCAAGCTGATCCGCAAGGGCGACAAGGTCGTGATGTGGTATGTATCCGGCAACCGGGATGAAGAGGTGATCGAACGCGCCGACGAGTTCCTGATCGACCGGACTAATGCGCGCCGACACATTTCATTCGGCTTCGGCATCCATCGCTGCATGGGCAACCGGGTAGCCGAAATGCAGCTGCGCATCCTGTGGGAGGAGATCCTGAACCGCTTCGGACATATCGAGGTCGTCGGCCCGCCGAAGCGCGTGCTTTCGAATTTCGTGTGCGGATATGAAGAGCTGCCGGTCATCGTTCACGCGCGGTGAGGCCCGGACCCGCGACCTCGCCGGTAATGCGAGACTGCGCGGAGCCGGGGATCAGCAGGTCAGGTCCGGACGGTGCCTTTTACGGTGCGGCCGTTGCGTTCGATTTCAATTTCCCAGCTGCGCCCGCCCTGGGCAAGAACGCCTTCGAGATCCTTGACCGTCCTGGTCGTCTTGCCGTTCACGGTGCGGATGATGTCACCCGGCTTGAAATAGTTGCGGGAGATGGTGCCGCGGGTGACCGAGTGGACGTAGATGCCGGAGCCTTTGGAGAACGGGTCAAGACCGTTTTCCTCGGCGAGCCGCGGCGACAGCTCGATGACGCGGGCGCCGTTGAAGATGGATCCGTCGGCCAGCAGCACGACATCCGCTTCCGTGGCGCCGGGCGGCGGCTGGAGCTGCACATTGATCGTCTGCGCGTTGCCGGCGCGCAGCACCGTGAGCTGCGCCTGTTCGCCCGGATTGCGCACGGCCGCGAGGAACTTGAGGCCTTTCTCGTCGAACACTTCACGGCCATCGATGGCGGTCACGAGATCGCCGCGGCGCAGGCCCGCCCTCGCGGCCGGGCCGTCCGGGAAGACTTCGGTGACGATCACGCCGATCGGACGGGTGAGGCCTTGCGTCCTGGCGATGTCGAAGCTGACAGACTGCGCCGCGAGGCCGAGCCAGGGGCGCACGAAGGTGCCGCCATTGACCGCGGCATCAACGACGCGCTTGACCATCTCGGACGGGATCGCGAAACCAATGCCAACTGAGCCGCCTGTGCGCGAAAAAATGGCGGTATTGACGCCGACAAGCTCGCCCCGGGTATTGATCAGGGCGCCGCCGGAATTGCCCGGGTTCACGGCCGCGTCGGTCTGCAGGAAGAAGGAATAGTCGGACACGCCGACGTCGGTGCGGGCGGTGGCCGAGATGATGCCGTTGGTGACGGTCTGGCCGACGCCGAAGGGGTTACCGATGGCCAGCACGAGGTCGCCCACCTGGACGGCGCGCGTGTCTGCGAAATCAAGGGTCGGCAGCCGCTCCGCGCCGGTATCGATCTTCAGGACGGCCAGATCGGTGCGCTCATCAGCGAGCAGCAGCTCGGCCGGGTATTCGCGCCGGTCACTGAGGACGACGCGGAAGCTGTCGGCGCCCTCGATGACGTGGTTGTTGGTGACGACAATGCCTTCGGCGGCGACGATGACGCCCGAGCCGAGCGAGTTCTGGACGCTGCTGCCCTGGGCCGGCACGCCGTAGAGGAGCTGCTCCATGGTGGAGGCGCGGCTCTTCACAGTCTTGGCGGTATAAACGTTGACCACGGCGGGCGAGGCGTCCTTCACCAGAGGGGCGAAGCTGAGATAGACCTGGCCCTGCGACTGCGGGACCACGGGCTCAACATCGGCCAGCGCCGGCGGCTCGGCGGGGGGCGTGACGGCGGCGGGGACGACCTCGCCGGGATCGCGCTCGGCCTGCGAGAACATCGGGGCGAGCGCCACGGTGAGCAGCATCAGCACGGCCACGCTGAGGAAAGCGAGGAGTTTGGAGACGTGTTTGGTCATGGTGCGTGGATCGGTCATGAACATGGCTCTATTGCGGCGCGAAATGCGGCGCAATTCGTACCTTCATGACATTTCAGTCAGGAGGCTTCGGGGGCCGCTGCGGCCGCGTCCCGCTCGCGCAGAAGTCGCAGGTTTTCGCCATGCGATTCCCGGCTGATCTTGTAGAAACTGACGCAGATGAGCATCAGGGTCCAGGCCGCGAGCACGGATACGCCGTAACCGAAACCGAGGGCCCGGATCGATTCCTCGCTGGCCCCTGCCCCGCCGCCCCCGGTGGAAAACCCCGAAACCCAGAGCACTGCAGAAGCCGTCATGACGCCGACGCCCTGCGAGAGCTTCCGGATAAAGCTGATGCCGGCAAAGAAGATACCTTCGGAGCGGCGGCCGGTCTGCAACTCGCTGTCCTCGACGATGTCGGCAACCATAGAGGCCATCAGCATCTGGGTAGCGATGATCAGGGCCAGGTCGAAGATGGTGATGAAGAAGATGATGTTGAAAAGCGCTTCCGAGCCGTTTGGCGGCAGCAGGCCGAGAAGGCGCAGGAAGACCGGCATAGGCGCGATGGTGAAGGCGAGTGCGCCGATCACGATGGCGCCGCGCTTCTTGCCGAAGGTCTTGCCGACGATCGGCGCGATGATGAGGGCGAGGATGGCCGAGATGTAAACAGCGGCAGTGATGGCGGCGATCTGCGCGTTGGTGAAGCCCCAGAAGATCGTGTTGATGTACTGGTTGAGCGTGGCCGAGATGCCCGAAGCGATGAGGCCGCAAAGCGTGGCGAGGAACAGGGCCCGGAAAGAAGGATTTGAAACCGTCTCGAAGATTTCCTTGAAGACCATGCCGAGCGTGATCTTGCGGGCCGCTGGCGGGGCCTTCAGGTGGGGGATGTGATTGTGCGTGCCGACTGTACAGATCAGCGCGCAGACGAAAATGCAGACTGAAGCGACGAGGCCGTAGGTATTCCAGCCGTCGACATTAAACACGCCGATTTCAATCTCTTCCGTGGGCACGAGCAGGAAGCGGAAGAGAAGTATCTGGATCGTGAGGCCGCCGAACCAGCCGAAAAAGGTGCGCAGGGACAGGAGCGACGTGCGGGCATCATATTCCTGCGTCAACTCGGCCGCCAGCGCCGTGCCGGGCACATCGAAAAAGGTAAAGGACAGGCGCACGAGAATGGTCAGCGCCACCAGCCAGACAAACAGGTCATTGCCGGTCATTCCTGCCGGAGGGTTCCAGGTTAAATAATAGGTCACCGCAATCGGGATCAGCGCCCCGTACATGAAGGGATGCCGGCGTCCGAGCCGGGTGCGCATATTGTCTGACCAGTAGCCGATGATCGGATCCGAAAAAGCATCGACGACAAGCGCGATCAGGAGCGCCATGGCGACCAGCCCGGCATCTACCCCGAGGATGTTGGAATAGAAGAACAGCAGGACATACTCGAACCCGTTATTCTTGACGCCTTCCGTAGCGCCTCCGATGCCAAACGAAACACGTGTCAGCAGGTTGGGCGCGCCGGCAGCAGCTGTCGTCATCGATGCAATCCTATGGTGCTTCGGTCATTGGCCTCAGAGGCCGAGCACGGCCTTTGCCATGATGTTGCGCTGGATCTCGTTCGAGCCCGCATAGATCGAGGTCTTGCGGTAGTTGAAGTAGCTCGGCGCAGCGGTCAGGGCGTACTCGGGCGTCGGCGACCCGGCGTTGGAACCGGGCTCCGCGAGGGCGACCGTGTCCTGCAGGAAGGGGTTGGCGAGGAGGCCGACCGCTTCGAGCGTGAGCTCGGTGATCGCCTGCTGGGCCTCGGATCCCGCGCATTTCAGCATCGAGCTTTCGGGGCCGACATTCTGGCCGGCCGACAGCGAGGAGAGGACCCGGCGCTCGGTGGCGTCGAGGGTGTCGATGCGCATTTCGAGGAGGGCGAGCTTGCGGGCGAAATCCGGATTGCGGATCACCGGCTCGTTGCCGTCATACTCTTTCGAGGCCACTTTCCGGGTCTTGTTCAGCATGTGGCGCAGGCCGGGGGCGTAGGCGTTGCCGCGTTCGAATTCGAGGAGGTATTTGGCGTAGGTCCAGCCCGAATTTTCCTTGCCGATCAGGGCATCGCTGATCTTTACACGGACGTTTTCGAAGAAGACCTGGTTGATCTCGTGCTGGCCTTCGGCGGGGCCGTCGAGGGTCGGCAGGGCGCGGACAGTGATGCCGGGCAGCGACATCGGGAAGACGATGAAGGAGATGCCTTCCTGGGGCTTACCCTCTTTCGAAGTGCGCACCAGGCAGAAGATCATGTCGGCCCACTGGGCGAGCGTCGTCCAGATCTTGGAGCCGTTGAGGATGTAGTCCTCGCCGTCGCGCACCGCGCTCATCTGCAGGCCGGCGAGGTCGGAGCCGGCGCCCGGTTCAGAATAGCCCTGGCACCACCAGACCTCAGAGGAGAGGATGCCCGGCAGGTGCTGCTCCTTCTGCGCGTCATTGCCGAAGGCCATGATCACAGGGGCGACCATCGAGACGCCGAAGGGGGCAACGCTCGGCGTGCCTGCGCCCGAAAGTTCGGATTGCAGGATGTAGCGTTCGGTGGTGGACAGGCCCGGGCCGCCATACTCTTTCGGCCAGTTCGGGGCGATCCAGCCTTTCGCGGCCAGCTTCTTCTGCCAGGCGACCTGGCTCGCCTTGTCGACATAGCCATTCTTGGACAGCGCCATGCGGGCGCGCAGGTCCGTGTCGAAATTGGCCGCGATCCAGTCGCGGACTTCTGTCTGGAACGTCAGGTCAGACGGCGAAAGCGAGAGATCCATGGCCACCGCTCCGGTTATTCTACGATATCATAATAGGCGATCTCGGGCGCGCCGCCGAGCACCGCGCCGAGCCTGGGGCCGGCCGCCTTGAAATATTCGGTCTGGCCGTGGGCCTTGAGGGCGTCCTGCGAGGCGTACTGTTCCATGAAGATGTACTCAGTGGTCGAGCCCCTTGTCCTGTAAAGCTGGTAGGTGAGGCAGCCCGGCTCGTTGGCCTTGACGCTGGCCATCAGGTCTTTCGCGACCTGTTCGAACTCGGCCTGCTTGCCGTCCTGGATCTTCAGTTTTGCCACAATACCGATCATGCGCGCATCTCCCTCACACTGGATTTACAACACAGTATGTAGTCCACCGGGCTCGGCAAGCCCGTCCCCTAGGGTATGGGGACAATTCAGTGCGGGTTAATCGGCAAAAGCCCGGCAGGAGCGGGCCGATCCCGTTCTGGAACAATTATTGCTGAATGGCCTGTTAACCTCCGGAGCCCGAGAGGCTGATGCTCAACATGACCCAGACCGCCCCCCTTTCGAACGCCGGCCGGCCCGTAACGGTGGCGCCATCGGCGATTCTGGCGGTTATCCCTGCCCTCAACGAGGCGCGCCACATCGAAACCTGCATCCGCTCGCTGCTGGCAGGCTCGCCGGCCCTGCGCGCAGTGCCGGTCGTCGTGGCCGATGGTGGCAGCTCGGATGGCACGGTGGCGATCGTCGAACGCCTCAAGACCGAATTTCCCAATCTGGGCGTGCTGCACAATCCAAAACGGTTGCAGGCAGCCGCGCTGAACCTGGCCGCCGCCGGGGCGCCGGACGGCGCCGCGATCCTTGTACGGTGCGACGCGCACTCGATTTACCCTGAGAACTTCATCCTTGATGTAGCCCAGTCCCTCGCCGACACCGGCGCTGCCTCGCTCGTGATCCCGATGGACGCCGCCGGCGAGACCTGTTTCGAGAAGGCCAATGCCTGGATCGTCGACACGCCGCTCGGCTCCGGCGGCGCTGCGCACCGGGGCGGCAAGACGTCCGGCTGGGTCGACCACGGCCACCATGCCGGGTTTGACCTTGCCTGGTATCGCCGCATGGGCGGGTATGACGAAAGCTTCTCCCATAATGAAGACGCGGAATATGATGTCCGTCTCGGCAAGGCCGGCGGGCGCGTTTACCTGAATGCCGGGATCCGCATTCAATACATCCCGCGCGGCGATGTCCGCCGGCTCTGGAAACAGTATGAGGGGTATGGCCGCGGGCGGGCGAAGACTGTGCGCAAGCATGGCTCGCGCCTGAAGCTGCGCCAGGCGGCGCCGATCCTCGCACTGCTCGGTTCTGCAATCGGCCTGATCGCCTCACTGGTGTATTGGCCGGCGATCATTCTACCGCTGGGGTACGCCGCCATGCTTGCACTCGCATCGGGCCTGATGGCGCTGAAGCACAAGTCCCTGTGCGGTCTGTACGCAGGGTTGGCTGCCGGAACCATGCACATGAGCTGGGCGTTTGGTTACCTGCAGGAGGCGGCACGGCCTGAAGGTTAACCCTGCGGTTCTTCCGTATTGGTTTTGGCCCGTAAATTGCCTAGTGTCATGATTGTTTAGGACGCATTCCATGGCCAGCTCGAGCAACACTGTGTTGTCGGCCGCGCGTGAACGGCTCGCTTTTTTCGGCCGGACGGCGAACGCGCTGCGCGAGCGGATTCAGCGCGGCCTTGGCCGCGGGCCTGATCACGAACCCGGGGATCGTGGCAGCGCAGCCGGTCATGAAGCGCCGCACCTGCCAGTCAGCCGCGTGACCGCGGCGCCCGAAGGCGTTTGCATCTACGCTGTTGGCGACATCCATGGACGCCGGGACCTGCTCGACCAGTTGCTTGTCCTGATTGAAGAGGACGCCGCGAAGCTGCCGGACGGCATCAGGCCGCAGATCGTCTTTCTCGGCGACTATATCGACCGGGGGCTCAAATCCCGGGACGTCATCGAACTGTTCGCCAGCGGCGCCCTCGACAGGTTCGACCCGGTCTACCTGCTCGGGAACCATGAAGAGGCGTTGCTGCGCTTCCTTCAGGAAGCCTCGTTCGGCAGCCAATGGGCGCGCTTTGGCGGCGCCGAGACGCTGTATTCCTACGGTCTGGCGCCGCCCAACAAGCGTGCCAGCCTCAATTCACACGAAGAGATGGCGGCTGCGCGGGACGCCTGGACACGGGTGTGGAACGAATTCCGTATCCGCCTGCCGGCTGAACACCTGAACTTCCTGCAGTCACTCAAGACCTGTTACACGGCGGGCGACTACCTGTTCGTGCACGCCGGCCTGCGGCCGGGCGTCAGCCTGGGGGACCAGACGAGACGCGACATGCTGTGGATCCGCGAGGAGTTCCTCGAGGACACGGCGCCGTTCGCGCAGATGATCGTGCACGGGCATACGCCTATGGACGCCGTTCATCATGATAATCGCCGTATAGGCCTCGACACCGGCGCCTTCCTGACGGGGCGGCTGACGGCCGCCCGCCTGATCGGCACGGATGTTGCTTTCCTCGGCACCTGAGCCATCTGTCTTCGTCAGCTGTTTGCAGCTATGACAGGCTACGCCGCAAAAACTCCGGGAGACTTTCGCAGCCATGATCGCGCTTCGTCCATTGCACGTCCTTTTCCTTTCCGCCCTGACGCTGTTGCTCGCGGCCTGCGGCTCGACCGGCGGCCAGACAGCCGGTGCCCGCGAGGCCGCCCCGGACGCCCTCACGCAGATGGCTTCTGCTTACCAGCTCGGCTCCAGCGACCGCCTCCGCGTCACCGTGTTCGGCCATCCGGACCTTTCCGGCGAATTCGAAGTCGATGGCACAGGCTCTATCTCGCTGCCACTGATCGGCCAGAAAACGGCGATCGGCCTGTCGACCGCCCAGCTCGAAACCTCGATCACCGGGACCCTCGCGGCCGGCTATATCCTTGACCCGCGCGTCAGCGTTGAAGTGATCAACTACCGCCCCTTCTACATCCTCGGCGAAGTCGGCCAGCCCGGCGAGTATCCCTACACGAACGGCCTCACGGTCCAGAACGCCGTGGCGGCTGCCGGCGGGTACACCTACCGCGCGAACAAGCGGGTCGTGTACATAAAGAGCATCGAATCCGACCGCGAGATTGCCTACGACCTGACCCCCGGCACCGTCGTCAAGCCGGGCGATACCCTGCGAATCGGTGAACGCATCTTCTGATTGCCGGCCCCCCTGAGGCAATATGTATCGAGGCGCTGCAGGCCCCTGCGGCGCCTCTTCTGCATCCGGCGGCGATCTCGCCGGGAGCAGACCCGGAAGCGGAGACTGCCGTACCGGCCGCGCGAATCCCTGTTCTGCACAGTGCCAGGGCAGCGGCGGCGCTTCGTTGATGCAATATTTAACGAATACTTCCCCCGACAGGTGAAAATTCCAGTTTTCGCTTAATTCGCAAGCGCAGCAGTGGTATACTGCTTGCACTTGCCAAGTTCAGGACAAGGGAACGCTTTGGGCCGGCTGTCGTGGGGGCGCCGCCAAAGCTTGGACTGAACGCGGCCCAGTAGACTTGAAGGGGAACTCAATGGAATTCCGGTACGGCGAGCAGACAGGAAGTCTGCCGGGGGATGAGTATTCAGAAGACATTGCTGAAGGCACGCCCAGTGGCGGCGATTTCAGCGCTAAACGCATTTTCGACATTGTGGCCGCGACATTGGGGCTGATCTTTATTGCGCCCCTGCTGCTCGTTGTTGCCCTGCTGATCCGTCTTCAGGACGGCCAGAAAGTGCTCTTTTGCCCGACCCGTCTGGGCTACCAGGGTCAGACCTTCCGGTGCTTCAAGCTGCGCACGATGGTGCCCGACGCGGACAGTAAATTGCAGGCGGTGCTGGAAAGCTGCGCCGAGGCCCGTCTCGAATGGGACCTTACACAGAAGCTGACCAACGACCCTCGGATCACCCCGCTGGGCAAGTTCATCCGCGCCACCTCGATCGATGAGCTGCCGCAGCTGCTGAATATCATTCGCGGCGACATGTCGCTCGTCGGCCCGCGCCCGATCTCGTTTAACGAACGCTCCCGGTATGGTGAATATTTCGACGCCTATACCCGTGTACGCCCCGGCCTGACCGGCCTCTGGCAGACGAGCGGGCGCAGCAACACGACCTATGCCGAACGCATCCGGCTCGACACCAGGTACGCGCAGACGCGCACGTTCTGGGGTGATGTCTGGATCCTCGTGAAAACGGTGCCTGTAGTCCTTCTTTCTGTCGGCGCGAAATAAGGAGGCCGGGCCTGGCGCACCAGGCCTCGCTGCCGTTATCCGGCCTCGGCCGCCAGATGGCGCGGCCGGGCCGCACCCGGGACCATTCGCATGACCCGAACCGCACCTGTGCGCACCTTCGAGGCCTGGCGCATCAGTCTCTTCGCGCTTATCGCGACCCTGGTCCTTGTTGGGCTGGCCGCGCTCGTGACCCCGCCGCCGGAGCAGGCTGCCCGGCCGCCGGAAGCCCCGGGCGACCGGCCGGAGCGCAGGCTTGCCGGTTCGTTCCTGCACCACTTTGGCGGCCCGCATGATGAGGCCGAATGGTACAAATCGGACTTCTACTACCCCAACTCCGGCCATCCGGCCTGGAAAGCCGGTCTTATTCACTTCGAAAAAGACCGCATCGAGCTGGAAGTGCGCCGTGAGAGGACGGCGTACAAGACAATCGCCGGCGCAGAGTACCAAAGGCGCGGTTTTCACCATTTCGGCCGGTATGAGGTCGTCCTGCAGGCAGCCCCCGGTTCAGGCACGGTCTCTGCAATGTTTACGCATACGCACAAGCAGTTCGGTGACCCCCATGACGAGATCGACATCGAGTTTCTCGGCAAGGACCTCACCCGGCTGCACGCAAACTATTTTACCGATGGCAGGCCACATGGCGGCATCTACATTCCGCTGGGGTTCGACGCGAGCAGGCAAGCCCACCTCTATGCGTTCGAATGGGAGCCTGACGAGATCCGCTGGTATGTCGATGACCGGCTCGCGCATACGGCAACCCCTGCCGACATGCCGATTCCGCAATCGCCCGGACGGCTGATGGTTAACCTCTGGAGCGGAGGCCGCGACCAGGTCGGCTGGCATGGCAAGCCGACGTTCAGGGATGGTACGCGGGCCAGGGTCTACTGCCTCAGCCATCAGGCCGCCGGCGACCGAACCGCTCAATGCTCCGATACGTTCAAAGCCAGCCGACATGGCCGCTGAGCTTCAGTTGCAGCGCGCCGGCGCCCCTGCCCTTGCGCTGACAGATGCACCCTTCATCACTGTCCCGCGCGGCTGTGCCGGCGGAGATCGGCGGAGCTCTCAGTCTTCATGCTGAGCGCGATACGCCTGCGGGCCGCATCCACTTCCTTCACCCGCACGCGGACCACCTGCCCGGCGCGAACGACCGCGTGCGGATCTTTGACGAACGTATCCGAAAGCTCCGAAATGTGGACGAGGCCGTCCTGGTGGACGCCGATATCCACGAAGGCGCCAAAGGCCGTCACGTTGGTGACCAGACCTTCAAGGGACATGCCGGGTTTCAGGTCCGATAATTTCTCGATGCCGTCCTGGAAGGTCGCGGTCCTGAATTCCGGGCGCGGATCGCGGCCCGGCTTTTCAAGTTCCTTAAGGATATCGGCGACAGTCGGCTCGCCGAAGGTGGCATCGGCAAAGTCGCGTGGTTTCAGCTTCGAGAGAAAGCCCTTGTCACCTACAAGACTTTTGACGTCGCGCCCCGTTTTCTCCGAAATGCGCTCGACCACCTGGTAGGCCTCAGGGTGGACGCCGGAGCCATCGAGCGGGTTCTTCGCATCGCGGATGCGCAGGAAGCCGGCGGATTGTTCGAAGGCCTTCGGGCCCATGCGGGGCACTTTCTTCAGCGCGGCGCGGGACTTGAAGGCGCCGTTCTCGTTCCGGAACGCCACAATGTTCGAGGCCAGCGTTTCGTTGAGCCCGGATACCCGGGCGAGCAGCGGCGCGGAGGCTGTGTTCACATCGACGCCGACAGCATTAACGCAATCTTCCACGACCGCAGTGAGCGAATGCGACAGGGCGGACTGGTCAACATCATGCTGGTACTGGCCGACACCGATCGCTTTCGGCTCGATCTTCACAAGCTCCGCCAACGGATCCTGCAGGCGCCGGGCAATCGACACCGCGCCGCGGATCGACACATCCATGTCGGGGAACTCTTTGGCAGCCAGTTCCGAGGCGGAATAGACCGAGGCGCCGGCTTCGGACACCATCACGCGGGTGAGGCCGAGGTCCGGCATCTTGCTTTCAAGTTCGGCGACCAGCTTGTCCGTCTCCCGGCTGGCGGTGCCGTTGCCGACGCTGACGAGCTGGACCTTGTGCTTCTTCGCGAGCCTGGCGAGCGTCATCAGGGCGCCGGCCCAGTCACGCTTCGGCTCATGCGGATAGATGGTGTCAGTGTCCAGCACCTTACCGGTCGCGTCCACAACAGCAATCTTGCAGCCCGTGCGAATGCCCGGATCGATGCCCATCACGGTTTTCGGACCCGCCGGCGCAGCAAGCAGCAGGGCTTTTACGTTCTTGGAGAAGACGCTGATCGCTTCACCATCGGCGCGCTCCTTCACGCGGGCGAAGAGGTCGTTTGTGCACGACGGCGCAAGGCGGGTTTTCCAGGCGATCTCTGCCGTCTCCGCGAGCCAGGCATCGGCAGGACGGCCTTTGCGGGCGAGACCGGCCTTGTTCATCACGAGGCCGACTGCCGGGTGCGGGCGATCATTCGCATGCGGAATATCGAGGCCAAGCTTCAGCACGCCTTCCTTCTCGCCGCGCAGCAGCGCAAGGAGGCGGTGGGAGGGAAGCTGTTCGATCGGCTGGTCGAAATCGAAGTAGTCAGAGAACTTGGCGCCCTCTTCTGCCTTGCCCCTGGCGACGCTGGAGCGGACCTTGCCTTCGGCCCACATCTTCTCGCGCACGGCGCCAACGATTTCCGGCATCTCCGCCAGGGTTTCGACGACGATATGGCGCGCGCCTTCGAGCGCCTCGTCAGCGGAAGCAACGCCCCTGGTATCCGAGATGAACTTTGCGGCGATCTCCACCGGATTGAGATTTGGATTTGCGAGCAGTTGTTCGGCCAGCGGGGCGAGGCCGGCTTCGCGGGCGATGGTCGCCCTGGTGCGGCGCTTCTGCCTGAACGGCGCGTAGAGGTCTTCGAGCGCGACCTTGGTTTCGGCGGCGTTGATCTGTTTTTCGAGCGCAGGGGTGAGCCTGCCCTGCTCACGGATGGATTTCAGCACGGTCCCGCGCCGGGAAGCGAGGTCGGTGAGATAGGTGAGACGGGCCGCGAGGTGGCGCAGCTGTGTATCATCGAGGCCGCCGGTCCGCTCCTTCCGGTAACGCGCGATGAAGGGAACGGTGGCGCCCTCGCCGATCAAATCCACGGCGGCGGCAACCTGCTTGTCCTCGACATTCAGTTCGCGTGCGATGATGCGGGCGATGGACGGAGCAGCTGCGGACATGCGCGAAAATTCCTCTCGAAAGCAACACTCAGGCTTACACCCGGAACGCTCATCTTGTGAGGCCGCAGGGTTCACAAATGGTTTCCGGCCGCGCCGGCGGATGACACGGCGCCGGCGGCGTTCCATAAGCGGGCGGGCGCCATCTGCGGCGCCTCTCTTTCGTTCCCGCGCGGGCCTTGATGATTGATAACGTTTGGATTGTTCTGGCCGGACTGGCCGCGGGGCTGGCCATCGATGCGGGCGCCAGGTGGTATGCCCGCTATCCGGACGACAGCATGGGGCGGCCAGCTGCAGCGAATGCGCGTTGGGCAGCGGCCCTGACGACGATCGCCGGCGGGGCGGTGAGCGCGGCGGCGCTTGCCTGGGCGCCGGGGGACCTGCTGGCATTCACGCTGCTGCTGGGATGGCTGCTGCTCGCGCTGGCTGTCATCGACCTGAAGACGTTCCTGCTTCCGGATATTCTGAATGCGGGCGTGCTGTTGCTCGCCGCGTTGATGGTGGGGATGACGCGGGCGGACGCCTGGGTGATGCACGTTGCCGGCGCCGCACTCGGGTACGGCCTGCTGTGGGCTGTCGAGACGGCCTACCGGCGGCTTCGCGGCCATGACGGCCTCGGCCGGGGCGACGCGAAACTGCTGGGCGCGCTCGGCATGTGGGTCGGGGCGCTGGGGCTTGCGCCCGTGTTGCTCATCGCGTCACTGTCCGGCCTGGTGGCGGCGCTGGTTCTCGCCTGGAAAGACGGGCGCGGGGTGAGCGGGCAATCGGCCATTGCGTTCGGGCCGTGGATCGCGCTCGGCGGCTTTGCCGTCTGGCTGATGCAGCAGGCGGGCGCGCCTCTGCCGTAAGCGTAAACCGGCCTGACCGCCCCTGACGAAGTCAGGCCCTGAAGTTCCAGGGCGCGGGTTCTGCAACGCGGTTGATCGGGTGACCGGCGATCTGTGACAGGACATTCGCCAGCCAGGCCTGCGGATCCACGTCGTTGAGCTTGGCGGTCCCGATCAGAGTGCAGGCGATGCTAGCGCTATGTCCGCCGATCTCGGAACCCTTTTGTCGACATCCATCCGCACATGGACGGAAACGGCCGGATGGGCCGGCTCCTTATGAATGTCATGCTGGCTTCAGGCGGAGATCCCTGGACGGTTATCCCTCAGGAACGGCGCGCTGATTACATGGCTGCCCTTGAATCTGCGAGCGTGGATGAAGGCACTGCGCCCTTCACACGATTTATTGCCAGCCTCGTCGAAGCCTGACCGGACGGAACAGCCGTTGCCACGGCTCCCCGTCAGAAGCCGAGGCTAACGCCTTAGCAGCGCTGACAGAAATCGCTGTCGCCAGCCGAAGCCAACACATGTGAATTCCAGGCAGAGGCCCGGATCACGCAGATCAACCTTCCTTTGGGTCAATGCCTTCAGGCCTGTCAGGCCGGTCGTCCGGTTCATCCGTGCCAGCATTGAACCGGACGGTCGTCACGCGCGCGGCGATTTCGGTGCAGAAAGTATCCAGCAGCACGCCTTTTCCGGCCGGCATCGCAATCACATCCTCGCGGGCACCCGGCAGCTTGGCGGCGATCCTGTCGCAGAGCGAGACCACCCGGCGCAGGAGTGCCGGCGCTGACAGGCCGGCGGCTTCGCCAAGACGCTGCCAATGGCGCCTGAATACATACCTGCCCCGTCTTTGGCCGCCGACTGATTGCGCATGGTTTTCGGTGATATTGGCCCAGGCAAGCCCTGACATCAGGTCATAGAGGGGCGCAAGTTCGACGCGGCCCGGCTGCAGCAGGATCGAATAGTTCTTCGCGTGGGAGTCTACATTGCCAATGGCGATGTTGAAGATGACGGCATCGAGAAAGCGGTTGATGTCCCGGGCGGTCATGTGCTCGCGGATGAGGGCAAACATTTCAGCAAGCGAGGGCCCCGGGATGCCGGTCTGGTTATGTTCGTACTTGGCGCCAGGAGGCCGGCCGAGGGCCTGGCAGAAGTCCTCCTGATGGATCCGGCGCACCGCGCCATCCTTCCGTACACGGTCACACCGCGTGACGAGAAGATAGCTGCGATCGCCGGCCGTCCCCGTGGTAGCGTCAGCAACATTCAAGCCGCAGCGGCGTGCGAGCTGCATGCAAAGGGCTTCGTTCTGCACACTACCCGGGAGATTTGCAGTGTCCGGTTTCAGGATATGGGTCGAGGCCGCCCCATTGACCGGGATATAGAAGGCGCCGCTCTCAAACACGACAGGGAGTTTTTCCTGCGCGCCAGCAAGGCTCATGGCCACGCCTTGTTCTCCGACGAGGAAGGGCCTTGCGGGCAATTCGTTCAGGATGCGCTCAAGCGCGGCTTCGTCACGGATCAGCTCGGTTCGCGCAGGCCCGGCCGGCGCCCGGATCGAAAAGGCTCCGGCAAGATCTCCCCCCGAAGCGGTTATGAGCGCGAGGACATCTTCGGCTGACGCGCCGAGCGCACGCGTGAGGGCGCGGAGCGGCGCGCCTTCAGGCAACAGGTTCATAAGCCAGGGCAGAATGACATCCGGGCCCCATTCCCTCGCTGAAAGCGGCATGGACAGGGACAGGGGAAAGCCTGCCGGGCTTTTCAG